>CAZZLX010000242.1:0-6103 GCA_964655235.1 uncultured Rhizobium sp. | reverse complement strand
CACAACGTCGACTTCCTGACGGCCCTGCTCGACATGCAGCGCTTCCGCGAAGGCCGGCTCACCACCAACCTGATCGCGGAAGAGTACCCGAAGGGCTTCAAGGGTGCGGCCGCGACCGATGCCGACCTGCATCTGACTGCGGCCCTCGCCGGTGCCTTCCAGCGGCGGCTTGCCGAGCGCGATGCGATGATCGACGGGCAGCTGCCGGGCCGGCGGCTGGCGGTCGCGACCGACTGGGTCGCCCGGCTCTCGGTCGAAGGCGGCGATCCGGTCGACCTGCCGATCGCGGTGCAGCCGGCCGAGCACGGCTACGACGTTTCGGTCGGCGGCCACGTGGTCGCGTTGCGCGGCGAGTTCGCGCCGGAGACCACCTTGTTCGACGGCACCGCGAACGGCGAGCCCTGTGCCGCGCGTGTCGCCCGCCATGGCATCGCCTGGCGCATCGCCCGCGACGGTCGCGCCGTCGAGGCGCAGGTGGTGTCGCCGGTCGCCGCGAAATACCTGGCGCTGATGCCGAAGAAGGCGGCCCCCGACCTCTCGCGCTTCCTGCTCTCGCCGATGCCGGGCCTGCTGGTCTCGGTCGCGGTCAAGGCGGGCCAGGAAGTGAAGGCCGGCGAGACGCTGGCGGTGGTCGAGGCGATGAAGATGGAGAACGTGCTGAAGGCGCCTCAGGACGGCAAGGTCGCCATCGTCCACGCCAATGCCGGCGACTCCCTCGCGGTCGACCAGAAGATCCTGGAATTCGCATGAACGAACGGTCGATCGTCCGCGTCCGTATCGAGGGCAAGGTCCAGGGCGTGTGGTATCGCGGCTGGACCGTCGACGAGGCGACCAAGCGCGGGATCGATGGTTGGGTCCGAAACCGCCGCGACGGCTCGGTCGAGGCCGTCTTCGCCGGCCCGGCCGGCGAGATCACGACGATGCTCATTGCCTGCCACGAGGGTCCGCTGGGCGCGGAGGTCGAACGAGTTTTTTCCGAGCCGATGTCCGAGGAGCCGCCCTCCGGCTTCGTCCAGCTGCCTACCGAATAAGGATCCCCGATGACCCTCCCCCGCAGCTTCCTTCTCACGGCGCTCGTCTATGCGCTGGCCGGCATGGGGCTCGGCATCCACATGGGCATCGGCCAGGACTTCGCCGCTGCGCCCGTGCACGCCCATATCAATCTGGTCGGCTGGATGACGATGGCCCTGTTCGGCCTGATCCACCGCGCCTATCCGGCGCTGGAGAAGATCAAGCTCGCCTGGCCGCAGTTCTGGATCTGCCAGGCCGGCGCGCTGCTGCTGGTGATAGGCATCGCCCGCAGCATTTTCGCCGACGAGCATGTGATCGTCGCCATCGGCTCGATCCTGACCATCCTCTCGATGGTCCTGTTCCTGGCGATGGCGCTTATCGGGCTTCGCGACGAGCCGACGCGCTGAAGCTTCCTTCCGGCCCGAACACCTCGGCGAAGGAGCCTTTGAGCGCCGCGTCGAGGTCGGCCATGGTCGCCGGGATGCCGAGGTCGACCAGCGAGGTCACGCCGTGCTGGGCGATGCCGCAGGGGACGATGCCGCCGAAATGCGTCAGGTCCGGCTCGACGTTGAGCGCGATGCCGTGGAAGGTGACCCAGCGGCGCACGCGCACGCCGATGGCGCCGATCTTGTCCTCGACCCAGGGCGTGTTGCGGTCGGTCCGCCGGACCCAGAGCCCGATCCGGTCCGGCCGGGTCTCGGCCTCCACGCCGACGCGGCCGAGCGCCCGGATCGCCCAATCCTCCAAAGCGTGGACATAGGCGCGGACGTCCGGCCCCCGCCGCTTGAGGTCCAGCATCACGTAGACCACCCGCTGGCCGGGCCCGTGATAGGTGTAACGGCCGCCACGGCCGGTTTCGTAGACGGGAAAGCGAGGATCCAGGAGTTCGCTGGGATCGGCCGAGGTGCCGGCCGTATAGAGCGGTGGGTGCTCGACCAGCCAGATCAGCTCCGGCGTTTCTCCGGCGCGGATCGCGTCGACCCTGGCCTCCATGGCCGCCACCGCCACCGGGTAGGGCAGGGGAGCGGCCTCCCAGCGCCATTCAGGCCCGGTCCCCGGGTCGATTTCCGGGCTTTCCCCGGGCGCTCTGGCCGCGGCTATCGCTGCTTGATCCATGGGTCGCGATTTGCTATTCCCCGCGGGCGTTCTTGGCAAGGACCGGATGCCCATCCCGGCCTTGAGTCCCACGCAATGCGGTCGTGGCGGAACTGGTAGACGCGCAGCGTTGAGGTCGCTGTGGGGGAAACCCTGTGGAAGTTCGAGTCTTCTCGACCGCACCATTTTCTGAGAGGCCCGCCGAGAAATCGAGCGGGCCTTTCGCTTTAAGAACGGTACGATACTAGAAATCGGTACGACACGGACCCCGGCCAACGGGGGATGCGGAGGGGCATGGCCGACGAAGACGTGAGGGCAGCGGCGCTGGACTATCACCGGCGCGCTCCGGCCGGAAAGATCGGCATCATCCCAACCAAGCCGCTGGCCACCCAGCGCGACCTGGCGCTGGCCTATACGCCGGGCGTCGCCGCCGCCTCCGAGGCGATCGCCGGCGACGTCTCCCAGGCGGCCGAGCTGACCGCGCGCGGCAACCTGGTCGCGGTCATCACCAACGGCACGGCCGTCCTCGGCCTCGGATCCATCGGTCCGCTCGCCGCCAAGCCGGTGATGGAGGGCAAGGGCGTCCTCTTCAAGAAGTTCGCCGGCATCGACGTCTTCGACATCGAGGTCGACGAGAAGGACCCGGACAAGCTGGTCGAGATCGTCGCCGCCCTCGAGCCGACCTTCGGCGGCATCAACCTGGAGGACATCAAGGCGCCCGAGTGCTTCGAGATCGAGGAGAAGCTGCGTCGCCGGATGCAGATCCCGGTCTTCCACGACGACCAGCACGGCACCGCGATCATCGTCGCGGCGGCCATCGTCAACGCGCTCCGCGTCGTCGGCAAGTCGCTGGACCAGGTGAAGCTGGTGACTTCGGGCGCGGGCGCCGCCGCGCTCGCCTGCCTCGACCTGCTCGTCACGCTCGGCCTCAAGGTCCAGAACACCTTGGTCACCGACATCGCCGGCGTGGTCTATGCGGGCCGCAAGGAGCTGATGGATCCCCGCAAGGAGAAGTACGCGCGCGAGACCAATGCGCGCACGCTCGGCGACGCGATCGGTGGCGCCGACATCTTCCTCGGCCTCTCGGCTCCGCGCGTGCTGAAGCCCGAGATGGTGGCGAAGATGGGCGAGCGGCCGATCGTGATGGCGCTGGCCAACCCGACGCCCGAGATCCTGCCGGAAGAGGTGCGATCGGTCCGCTCCGACGCGGTGATCGCCACGGGGCGCTCGGACTATCCGAACCAGGTCAACAACGTCCTCTGCTGCCCCCTCCTCTCCCGGGGCGCCCTCGACGTCGGCGCGACCCAGCTCAACGAGGCGATGAAGGTCGCCTGCGTGAAGGCGATCGCCGACCTGGCGCTGGAGGAATCCTCCGACGTCGTCGCCGCCGCCTATGGCGAGGCGCCGCCGGCCTTCGGGCCCGACAACCTGATCCCAAAGCCGTTCGATCCCAGGCTGATCACGCGCGTGGCGCCGGCCGTCGCCGAGGCGGCGATGGCGAGCGGCGTCGCCACGCGGCCGATCGCCGACATGGAGGCCTATCGCCAGCATCTGTCGGGATTCGTCTTCCGTTCCGGCCAGGTGATGCGCACGGTCTTTCAGCGCGCCAAGCTGGAGCCGAAGCGCGTCGTCTACACCGACGGCGAGGAGGAGCGGGTGCTCCGGGCGATCCAGACCGTGATCGACGAGAAACTGGCGCGTCCGATCCTGATCGGGCGGCCCTCGGTCGTGGACATGCGGATCCAGCGCTTCGGGCTCCGTATGCGGCGCGGCGAGCATTTCGACCTGGTCAATCCCGAGGACGATCCGCGCTATCCCGAATACTGGAAGCTATATCACCAGCTGCTCGAGCGGCGCGGCGTCTCGCCGGATCACGCCCGAACCGTGGTCCGCACGCGGACGACGGTGATCGGCACGCTCATGGTCAAGCGCGGCGAGGCGGATGCGATGATCTGCGGCTCCGTCGGCCGCTATCCCGACCATCTCCGTCATGTCCGTGACGTGATCGGGCTCAAGCCCGGCGTCCGACATTTCGCCGCGCTCAACCTGCTGATCCTCCCGCGTGGCTCGTTCTTCATCGCCGACACCCACGTCAACACCGACCCGACTGCCGAGGCGATCGCCGAAATGACGCTGATGGCGGCGACCGAGGTCGCCCGCTTCGGCATTCAGCCGAAGGTGGCGCTGCTCTCGCACTCGAGCTTCGGCAGCCGCGAGGTCGGCTCGGCGGCCAAGATGCGCGACGCGCTGTCGCTGATCCTGAAGAAGGCGCCGGACCTCGAGGTCGAAGGCGAGATGCAGGGCGATGCCGCGGTCTCCGAGCTGATCCGCGAGCGGATCTTCCCGAACTCGCGGCTCAAGGGGACCGCCAACCTCCTGATCATGCCGACGATCGATGCCGCGAACATAGCCTTCAATCTGCTCAAGATCCTGGGCGAGGGACTGTCGGTCGGGCCGATCCTGCTGGGTACGGCGCAGCCGGTGCACATCCTGACCCAGGCCGCCACGGTGCGCGGCATCGTCAACATGACGGCCTTCGCCGTCGCCGACGCGCAGAGCCGCGCCGCCGGCCCGGCGGACTGAGGGTCGATTGACCGGCCCGACCGACGCCACGCTGTCCGACGGCACCCGTCGGCGCGCGTCGGAGGTTGCGCTGTATGGCCTGACGCCGCCGGTCGAGCAGGCGATCCTTTCCGCCGTCGATGCCGGCCGTCCGAACCAGATACGCGGGCTGGTTCGGCCACTGCATCCGGCCGACGTCGCCGACCTGCTGTCGCGCCTGGACGCTGACCAGCGCCGCGCGGTGATCGAGGCGATCCGCGGCCGCTTCGATCCGGAGATCCTGCCCTATCTCGATGAGGCGGTGCGCGAGGACGTGTTCGAGACCCTCGGCACGCGCGACGTCGCCGCGATGCTGGCCGAGCTCGACTCCGATGACGCCATCGACCTGATGACCGACCTCGACGAGGACGAGCGGAAGCTCCTCCTCGAGGCGGTGCCGCCGGCCGAACGAGTCGTCCTGGAGCAGGGCCTCACTTTCCCGGACTCCTCCGCCGGCCGCCTGATGCAGCGCGAGGTCGTCGCGGTGCCGACGCACTGGACCGTCGGCCAGACGATCGACTTCATGCGCACCGAGGCAGAGCTGCCCGAGAATTTCCAGGAGATCTATGTGGTCTCCACCGGCAACCGGCTCGACGGCGTGGTGCCCCTCGCCAAGCTGCTGCGCGCGAAGCGCCCGGTCAGGATCGCCGACATCATGTCGGCCGAGATGCGGCCGGTACCCCCGACCACCGACCAGGAGGAGGTGGCGCAGATGTTCCGGCGCTACGGCCTGGTCTCGACGCCGGTGGTGGACGACAACGGCCAGCTGCTGGGCCGCATCACCGTCGACGACGTGGTCGACGTCATCGACGAGGAGGCCGAGGAGGACCTGCTCAAGCTCGGCGGCGTCTCCGAATCCGACATCTCGAGCGGCCTGTTCGAGACCGCGCGCTCACGCTTCGTCTGGCTTCTGGTCAACCTGGTGACGGCCTTCATCGCCGCCTCCGTCATCGCGCTCTTCGCCGACACCATCGCCCAGGTCGTGGCGTTGGCGGTCCTGGCGCCGATCGTTGCGTCCATGGGCGGCAACGCAGGGACCCAGTCGTTGACTGTCGCCGTCCGCGCTCTGGCGATGCGCGAGATCGGGCGCACCAATGCCCTCCGCGTCATCGTCAAGGAAGTGGCGCTCGGCGTCATCAACGGCGCCATCTTCGGCTGCGCGGTCGGCCTGGTCGCCTGGGCCTGGTTCGGCAAGCCGATGATCGGCGTGGTGATCGGTCTCGCGCTGATCCTGAACCTGATGGCGGCGGGCCTCGCCGGCATGACCATTCCGCTGATCCTGGAACGGCTCGGGGTCGACCCGGCGGTCGCATCCGGGGTATTCCTCACCACCGTGACCGATGTCGTCGGCTTCTTCACCTTCCTCGGGCTCGCGACGTGGCTGATTCTCTAGGCG
>CAZZLX010000241.1:0-6197 GCA_964655235.1 uncultured Rhizobium sp. | reverse complement strand
GAGCGGATCGATCCGGGCGAGATCGAGGGAGTCGCCGGCATCGAGGACACGCTGCACGCGCTCCTCCACCACGCACGCGCCGACGGCCGCGTGCTCTGCCGCGGTCGCGAGGCGCTGCTGATAGCCCGCGAGCATTCCCCAGGCATAGAGCCCGAGAACGCACGCGATGATCGTGAGGCCGGCGACGCGCAGCCACCGGCGTCGGCTGCGACTGAACTCCATCCCCCTCGTTCCGACCGCGATTTGACGATGGTTCTCGCCTGCGGCCGCGTTCTCCCCGATAAACGGAGCGTATAGCAGTTCCTGCAACCTCAACAAGCAGCGCAAAAGGCGAAAAGATCAATGTTTCACGGCATTTATCCGATCCTTTACGCATTCTTCGACGACCAGGGACGACCCGACCGCGCGCTCATGCGCCGGCAGGTCGAAGCCTGCCTGCGTCACGGCGCGCATGGGCTCGCGGTGATGGGTCTCGCGACCGAGGTGGCGAAGCTTCAGAACAGCGAGCGCCGTCAGATCCTCGAATGGGTAGGGGCCGACGTCGGCGGCAAGGTGCCGCTCGCGGTTACGATCGGTGAGCCCAGCGTCCACGGGCAGATCGAGATGGTGCGGGCGGCGAAGGAGGCCGGCGCCTCCTGGGTGATCCTGCAGCCGCCGCCAGTTGCAGGCCTCGCCGAAGCCGAGTACCTCCGCTTCTTCGGCGCCGTCGCCGAGAAGTCCGAACTGCCGGTCGCGATCCAGAACGCGGCGATGTACATCGGCATCGGCCTCTCGAATGCCGGCCTCAAGACGCTCAACCGGAACCACCCGAACGTCTCGATCCTGAAGGGCGAGGCGCCGGCGAACGCGATCCGCAGCCTCGTCGAGGAGAGCGCCGGCGTGTTCAGCATCTTCAACGGCCGCGGCGGGCTCGAGCTAACCGACAATTTCCGCGCCGGGTGCGTCGGCATGATCCCCGCGCCCGAGTCCTTCGACGTGCAGGTGAAGGTCTACGAGGCCTGGAAGCGCGGCGACGAGGAGGAGGCCGAGCGGCTCTACCGCTCGATCCTGCCGCTGATCACCTTCCTGATGTCTTCGATCGAGAACTTCCTCTGCTACGGCAAGCGGCTGACCGCGCGGCGCTTAGGATTCTCCGAAGTCCACGCCCGAGTGCCGAGTCAGCAGCCGACGCCGTTCGGCCTGGAGATGCTGGCGCGGCTGTCGAAGGATCTCGGACCGCTCTAGATCGGCCCGGTGTAATGCGCGCGCGGGCGGATCAGCCGCCCGGTCGCCTGCTGCTCAAGCGCGTGAGCCAGCCAGCCGACGGTCCGGCCGAGGGTGAAGATCAGCATCGGTGCCGCCTCGGGCAGCTTCAGCACGCGGGCGAGGGCGGCGAGGCCGAAGTCGATGTTGGGCGGCGTACCGGTCTGGGTCGTGACCGCGTCGGCGATCTCGCGCATACGCTTCTGCGTGGCGTCGCGCGGAAAGACCTTGGCCAGCGCGTCGAGCAGGAAGCGGCCACGCGGATCGCCGTCCGGATAGAGCGGATGTCCGAAGGCGGGGAAGCGGTCGCCGCGGCGCGCCCGCTCGCCGACCGCGCGCTCTACGTCGCCGATCTCGTCGACCTCGCGGAGCCAGGCGGCGGCCCGGCGCGAGGCGCCGCCGTGACGTGGGCCCTGCAGCGCCGCCAAGCCGGCGGCGACCGCGTCGTAGAGCGAGGCGCCGGTCGAGGCGACGCAGCGCGCGACGAAGGAGGAGGGGTTGAGCTCGTGGTCGGCGCAGATCACGAGCGCGGCGCGCACCAGCGCCGTGCCTTTCGCGTCCAGCTTCCAGCTTTCGGCGAGAACCGCATCGCAGGCCCGGGCCCGCGGCGGCTTGCCGGCCAGCACGGCCGCGACCAGCCGGAGGACGCGGCCGGCGGCGGCCGCACGCGCGGCCGGCTCCTGGGCGATCGCCGCCGAGTCGGCGGCACCGGCGAGCGGCAGGATCGCTTGCAGGCGGACCGATGCATCGCCGGGTGACTTCAGGCGTGCGATCTCCGACGGTAGATTGCGGCGCGCGAAAGCGGCCTCCGGATCTGCGTTCCATAGAAGGCACGCGACCTCTTCGAGGGGCGCGCCTTCGGCGAGCTCGAGAGCATCGCGACCGCGATAGAAGTATCGACCGTCGGCGATGCGCGTCAGTGCGGAGTCGAGGACCGGCGCGCCGAAGTCGAGCGCGCCTTCCGCCCCTTCGCGGCGCGAGATCAGCCGGTCCACGTCCTCGGTGCGGTAGCGACGGCTGCGCCCCGGGCCCGGCTCCGACTTCAGCAGCCCGCGGCTGACATAGACGTAGAGCGAAGCGGGCTTGATGCCGAGGCGGGTGGCCGCCTCGGCGACGCTGAGATAGCGGGGGGACATCCGTTTAACTTAACAACTTAATCAACATTGACAATAGACGTTAGGGCAGTGACGCTGACATGGTTCATTCTTCAAGGAGGCGATCATGGCAGGCGCATCTGGACTCGACGGCATCGTTGCGGCGGACACGGTCTTGAGCGATGTCGACGGGGAAGCGGGGCGCCTGGTCATCCGCGGCGTGCCGGTCGAGGTGCTGGCGGCGCGCGAGGGCTTCGAAGGCACGGCGGCGCGTCTGTGGGACGGCTTCGTTGCCGACGGGCTCGATCGGGCCAAGGTGCTCGACGTGCTTGGGCGTGTGCGCGTCGCCGTCTTCGCCCGCGTCGGCAAGGCCGTCTCCGCCGGCGCCGGCCTTGAGCCGGTACCTGCGTTGCGCGCCGGTCTCGCGACGCTGACGGAGCTGAAAGGCTTTCATGCGGCCTATGCCTTTACCGCCGCCGCGCCGGTATTCCTGGCAGCGCTGCTGCGCCACCGAGACGGTCTCCCCGCGGTCGCGCCCGATCCCTCGCTGACCACCGCCCAGGACCTGCTGCGCATGCTGCGCGGCAAGCCGGCCTCGCCAGCAGAGGCGTCGGCACTCGACGCCTACCTCACTACGGTCAGCGACCACGGTTTCAACGCGTCCACCTTCACCGCGCGCGTCGTCGCCTCGACCCAGGTCGGCGTCGGCCCGTCGGCGGTGGCGGCCCTGGCCGCGCTCGAAGGGCCGCTGCATGGCGGCGCGCCCGGGCCGGTGCTCGACATGCTGGACGGCATCGGTGGTCGGGAGAACATCAAGCCGTGGCTGGAGTCGCGTCTGACCTCGGGCGAGCGGCTGATGGGCTTCGGCCATCGCGTATACAAGGTCCGCGACCCGCGCGCCGACGTGCTGAAGGCCGCGGTCCGCACGCTCTCGCGCGATGCCGGCCGGCTCGCCTTCGCCGAGCAGGTCGAAGCCGATGCGATCGCGATCCTGGCGCGCGTTAAGCCCGGCCGCCGGCTCGACACCAATGTCGAGTTCTATACGGCGCTGCTGCTGGAAGCGCTGGAGATCCCGCGCGCGGCCTTCACCGCGATCTTCGCGGTCGGCCGCATGGCCGGATGGACCGCGCATGCGCTCGAGCAGGCCCGCGACGGCCGACTGATCCGCCCGCTATCCCGCTACGTGGGACCTTTGCCTAAGGAAGCTGCGTGACCTGTGCTAGGAAGACCTCCCGATTTTCGAGGAGGTCTAGATGAAGGCACGGGCGAAGTGGATCGAGGGCCGGGCGTTTCTCGGCGAGTCAGGCTCAGGCCACGGCGTGGTGATGGACGGGGCGCCGGAAGCCGGCGGCCGCAACCTCGGCATAAGGCCGATGGAGCTGCTGCTGGTCGGCATGGCCGGCTGCACCGCCTTCGACGTGGTCCACATCCTGGAGAAGGGCCGCGAGAACGTCACCGGCTGCGAGGTCGAGGCCGAGGCCTCGCGCGCGACCGAGGAACCCAAGGTCTTCACCGGCGTGCATGTGAAATACAAGGTGAGCGGCAAGGGCCTATCGCGCGACAAGGTCGAGCGCGCCGTCGCCCTCAGCCACGAGAAGTACTGCTCCGCCTCGGTGATGTTCGTCCGCAGCGGCGCCAAGATGACCAAGGAGATCGAGGTCGTCGACGCGTGACACCTAGACGTGGTCCAGCAGCGCCGGCGCGAAGAGGCTGATCGCGTCGACGGCGACATGGGCGACGACGACCGGCACCAGGTCGCGCGTCCAGAGATAGACGAGGGTGAGTACCAGGGCGGCGATCAGGATCGCGATCGCCGCCTCCATCCCCCAGAACGGCACATGGCCGACCGTGAAGATAGCGAGCGAGATCGCGGCCGCGGCGGTCCGGTTGCCGGTCACCCATGAAAGCCGCGTGATCGCGTATCCGCGATACCGCCATTCCTCCGCGATGCCGGCGGTGAGCGCGGTGAAGAGCTTGAGCCAGGTCGGGAGAACCGTGAAGGTCTCCTTGTCGCGGGCCATGCCGGTCATCGCGTCCGAGTCGAGCGGCGCCAGGGCGAGCTGCATCGAGAGCAGGATCGCCGCCGCGGTCGCGAGGCCGAGTCCGACGGCGCGCAGCCGGATCCGCCCGAGCCCGATCGACATCAGTGATCGCCTCTCGGCGCCGACGACGATCGCGGCCGTCGCGATGACCAGCAGCCACATGCCGCAGAGGAACGCGAAGATGCCTGCCGGCGAGGTCGGATCGCCGGCGAGGAAGGCGAGGGGGCCCGCCACGAACAAAGGACCGAGGAGCGCGAGTAAGATGCCGAGCCAGGTCCAGGCGCCCGGGCGCGGCGTCACGGCGCGTCAGATCCCGCAGAGACGATCGGGACCGGTGTCGAGATGGAAGTGGTCGTGATGCGCCTTGTCGTAGGCCGGCGTCAGCACGACGCGGAAGACCTGGCAGGCGCCGCGCGCGACGTCATGCAGGAAGTTCGCGCGCGCGCCCTTCGTGCGCCAGTCGCGGCTGACAAGGATGCGCGTGCCGTCGGTGAGGTCGAAGCCGATCACGTCGATCGCGTTGCCGAAGGCGTGCTGGCTCCATTTGCGGCTGCCCGCGATGCCACGGCAGGTGTAGCCGCCGACATGATGGATCTTGGCGACGCGCTTGCCGAAGTGCTGCATCGCCGCGGGCTGCAGAACGTCCAGATCGAAGCGGGTGAGCGCCAGCGCAGTGGGGCAGGCGATGACGACAGGTTGGTTCAATGCCGACGGCACCGCGGTGACCTTGACGCCTTCGGTGAAGCCGCAGCCGTTCGGCGTGGTCATCGGACGCAGCGCTTCGAACATTGCGCCCGAGCCGTTGAGGCCCTGCTGGCAGGCGAGGAAACCGGTGTCCTGGGGAGCGGCGGCGACAGGCGGGGGCGGTGCGGAAGCGCGCGAGGCGCAGGCGGAGAGGGCCGCCATCGCCAGAAGCGCGAAGATCGCGCGCACCATATCGACTCCCCAGGGCTAGTCGCACCCGGGCGCAACATATCAACAGCTTGGGGGAGGTCAACGGCTCAGTCGAGCCAGCGATCAATTCTGTCGCGCAAGCGGTACCAGGCTCCGACGGCGGGCAGGAACCAGGGCCGGCCGCTGTAGAGAGGGCGGGTCGGAAAGCCCAGTCCGTCGAAGGCCGACGCGCGGTTGGTGCCCCCGGCGATCTTCAGCGCCACCTGATGGCCGAGCCAGCTCTGCATGATGACGCCCGAGCCGTTGCAGGCGACGGCGTAGTGCATGCCGTCGTTCATGCCGAGATGCGGCATGAAGTCGAAGGAGAAGGCGACATTGCCGGTCCACGCATGCGTGAGCTTGGTCTGGCTGAGCTGCGGGAACACGTTGGTCATGAAGCGATGCAGGATCGGGGCGCTGGTCTTGGCGCCGACCTGGGTGAAACGGGCGCGGCCGCCGAACAGGAGGCGCCGGCCGTCCGGCGAGAGACGGAAGTAGTAGAGAATGCGCTTGGTGTCGGCGATCACCCGCTTTTTCGGAATCAGCTCGGCAATGACCTTCTCCGGCAGCTCCTCGGTTGCGATGATGAAGCTCGCGACGGGGATCAGGCGGCGTCGGATCCACGGCGTCACATGGTCGGTATAGCCGTTGGTCGCGATCATCACCTCGCGCGCCTCGACGTTGCCCCGCGGCGTCGCCAGCAGGAATCGCCCCTGGGCGCCGGAGATCGCCTCGACACGGGTGTGGCCGATCAGGTTGGCGCCGGCGCGTGCTGCGGCTTCCGCGAGCCCGCGAACATACATTGCCGGGTGCAGCCCGCCGGCGCGGTTGACGACGATGCCGCCGCGATAGAAGTCGGTGCCGATCTCCTCGCGCTGGCGCGGCT
>CAZZLX010000240.1:0-6198 GCA_964655235.1 uncultured Rhizobium sp. | reverse complement strand
CGCCACCTCGGCCGGGCTGCGGCCGAGCTCCTTCGCCGCGTCGAGCACCGAGGCCAGCGTCTTGTCGGCGCTGGGCGCGAAATACTTCGACGGATAGGCCCAGCCTTCGGCCGAGCGCGTGCCATCGGCCTTCGCGTCCCCCGGCCTGTACTTGCCGCCGAGGAAGCCGCCGGCGAGCGGCGACCAGCAGACGATGCCGACGCCCTCGAGCTCGCAGGCCGGCACGATCTCCTCCTCGATGTCGCGAACGACGAGGCTGTATTGCGGCTGGTGCGCGGCGAAGCGCTCCCAGCCCTTGGCATCGGAAATCCACAGCGACTTCATCAGCCGCCAGCACTCGTAGTTGCTGCAGGCGATGTAGCGGACCTTGCCCTGCCGCACGAGATCGTCGAAGGCGCGCAGCATCTCGTCGAGCGGCGTCTCGATGTCGACGTGATGGATGTAGTAGAGGTCGAGATAGTCGGTGCCGAGGCGCTTCAGGCTCCCCTCGGCCGCTTCCATGATGTGGGAACGCGACATGCCGGAATCGTTCGGCCCCGGCCCCATCGGGTTGAAGACCTTGCTGGCGACGATCGTCTGCTTGCGCTTCGCGCCGAGCGCCTTCCCCAGCATCGTCTCGGACACGCCGCCGTTGTAGGCATTGGCGGTGTCGACGAAGTTGACGCCGGCATCGAAGCAGGTGCCGAGGATGCGTTGGGCCTCGGTCTGGTCGGCGCCGTGGCCGAACGTCATCGTGCCGAGGCAGATCTCCGACACCTTGAGGCCGGTGCGGCCGAGACGGCGATATTCCATGAAACGCCCCCGATCAGGAGCGCTCATGGCGCGTCAGGACTCCTCGGGTGTCAACCTGGATCAGCCGCGCTCAGAACGCGAAGCGCGTCAGCGTCACCTGCCGGCCGTCGGGCTGGGTCATCACTGCGTCGCGCGTCCCGGTGAACTGGATCGTCACTCGACCGCGCTCACGTGCGATTCCCGGCTGCCGCCATGCCCCGCCGAGCGTCTGGCCATCGGCATACTCGGCGAAGGAGCCGGTAAAGGAGAGGCCACCGCCGATCGCGGGCCCGGCCCGGAGATTCCCGCTGGCCACGTACCAGACTGCCTGCCCGTCGGCGTCATACATGTAGCCGCCGACGTAAGTCGCGCGGTTGCTGCCCTGGGCTTCGATGAAATAGGCACGGCCGGGTTCATCCTTGCACCACCACCACCCGGTTTCCGGATCTCCCTCGGCGCCGCCGCCGGAGACACCACCCGTCACAATGTCGAAACGCCGGATTGCCATGGTTCCGCCGGGCCAGGTGAGGGTCGCCGTCGTGTCGCCGGTGAAGGCGATGGTCATGGTGCCTATCACGCGCCGGACCGCGGCGGGGCGATAGGCGCCGGTGAGAGTCTGGCCATCGGCGTACTCGATCAACTGGCCGGTGAAGACGCCGGACTCCATTCTGCCGATCGCCGAATACCAAATCGGGCGACCGGCGGCGTCATAGAGATAGGCGCCGACGTAAAGCTGGTCACCCGACTGCTCGATCGCGATGCCGCTGCCGGGCTGCGCCGGCGACCACCACCAGCCATTGTCGACCTGCAACGACGACGACGGCCCCCCGGAGTAGGAGAGCACGATCGAGCCGGCGGCGCCGTCATGGCCGTCGACGGCGACGTAGTAGGTGATGCCCGCGGTCGCCATGAACGACACGGCGCTCTGCGGCGTGTTGCCCGAGTCGTCGGCGGCAGCGACCGGAGCCAATGCATCGACCGCCGATCCGGCATAGACCGCAAGCGTGGTATCGAAGCTGCTGCCGGCGGTGCTGAGCCGGACCCGGCGGGAGCGGTTCGGCGTGATCTTCCACCACACCGAGGCTCCGCCCGCTTTGCCCGCATGCACGGGCTCGCCGGCCTGCTTCGAGGCGAAGCGGTTGCTGCCACTGACCGTGCCGGACGATCGGGTGAGCGCGACCGCGCCGGCGAAGGAGTCGTTGGCCGGAGCGGAACCTAAGCTCTCGGTCCATTTGAGTGCGATCGAGCCGAAAGCGCCATCGTATCCGTCGACGGCGATCGAATAGGTCGTGCCCGCGACCGCGTTGAAGCCGACCATGCTCTGGCACGAGCGGCCGCTGTCGTCATTGGCGGCGACCAGGGAAAGCGCGCCGACGCTGGTGCCGGTGTAAACCGCAAGGACCGTGTCGAAGCTACTGCCGGTCGTGGCGATGGTGACGAAGCCCGAGACCGTCGGCGTCCAGCTCCACCACACCGACTTGCCGCCACGATTGCCGGCATGGATCGGCTCACCGGCATCCTTCGTCGCGTTGACATTGCTGCCCGTCGCGGTGCCGGACGCACCGGAGATGTGGGCGGCGGAAGCAAAGGAATCGTTGGCGGGAGGCGCCGTCGCCGCACTCAAGGTGAAGGTCGCGGTACACGAGACGTCGCCCGAGACCGTCACGCTTGCCGTCGTCGCGATGCCCGAGCAAGCGCCGGTCCATCCAGCAAAGAACGAGCCGCTGGCAGGCATCGCTGTCAGGGTCACGGTCGCGCCGAGGGTAAGGGCCGTGGAGCAGACGCTGCCGCAGCTGATCGCGGCCGGGCTGCTGGCCACGCGGCCACCGCCGGTACCGGCCTTCCCTACTGTCAGCACCGCCTCGCCGGGGTCGGTCGGCCGCCATCGCGCGACGATGTCCTTGTTGGCATTCAGCACGCGGGCGTTGTTAGCCGGATTGGGCCGCCCAAGCGCAACGCCCGACGGATCGCCGTTGCCGAACGCGCGGTCGGGATTGCTGAAGCGCGCCGTACGCCAGCAGGAAACGCGGGCGTCCGTGCAGGCATCGAAATAGGACATCACAGTCAGCTCGCCGGCGTTGGCGTCCACGTAGCCGAAGTAGTCGTGATCCTGTGGCGGGGTCCCGCGCCAGGGGCCTTCGTTGTACTTGCGAACGGCGTAGCGGTCGTGCGCCAGGCCCATGTTGTGGCCGAGCTCATGCGCCAGCGTCTGGTTGCTCGCCAGGCAGGAGCCCCGCATCATCGCCGACACCGCGTACGGAGCATCCGAGACTGTCGGGTTCAGCAGCATGTAGCCGATGCCACAGGCTTGGAACGCCGCGTAGTTCTTCACCACCAGGGCGACCAGATCGGCGCCGTGCGCGAGCCTGGCATCGCGCAGCTCGGAAAGCTCGCCAGTGCGGGCGAGTCCGGCGCGCGCGTCGGCGATCACCGCCAAGGCAGATTTAGCGCCCTCGTCGTAGGATGCAGCGACGATGCCCACGAGCTGGAGCGCGATGTTGACTCCGGAATTGGCGTAAGCGGTGTTCGCCTGGGCGACGGCGAGATTGATCTCGCCGACGATGTCGGCGGACTGGGCTCCCGCCATCTGCGTATACGCGACGACCAGTGTCACTGTCGTCACCGTGCCAGGATCGCCGACGATGCCGAAGCCTTCGGCCGGCGCTGTCCACGGGAAGGCGCGCGTCGTCGGCTTGTCACCGGCCGACGGATCGCGCATCGGGTGCGATCCGACCTTGGGGAAGCCGCGCGGGTCGATCTGGTCGACGACGGTATTGCCGTTCTTGTCCGGATAGATCTCGAACATGGCGCCGGCCGCGGCGATCGATCCGGTGACGCGTCCGCGAGAGACCACCAAGTGGACCTGACCTTCCCGCCCGTCGGCGAGCCGGCCCTGCCAGACCACGTCGCCGGACAGCGTGTGCTGAATTCGCTCGGCAACGGCATCGACGGCGGCGTCGGCGAAGAAATTGAGGCGGACGGCATCCGCCGGGGCTTCGACGCGCTTCGGCTGATCGGCGGAGGCCGGGACGACGATGCGTGGCATTATCTGGGCCTGCAGGTAAGGAATGTCGATCTGGACGACGCGACGGCGGGCGACGGTCGGCGGCAGGGGCTCCCGATCGAACGCCGGAGAAGCATCCCTGGGAGGTGGCAGGAATAGCCCCTTGTCGGGGCCGGACGTCACGTCCGCGTGGACCATCGCAAAGGACGCTGAAGGCTTTTCATGAGCCGAGGCGACCGAGACGAGACCGAGAGCGGCCGCGAGCCAGGCGGCCGACAACAACCGGAACATCGAAATCCTTCCGTAAAAGGACACGGAAGTACCGGGCCGGAAAACGCAGCCCTATCCACCGAAAGTATGAGGTCGCCGTATTCGGCCGCGGACTCAGAACACGAAGCGGGTCAGCGTCACCTGCCTGCCGTCCGGCAGCGTCAGTACGGCTTCGCGGGCACTGACGAACTGGATCGTCACCGCGCCCCGCTGGCCCGCCATGTCGGGCGCCCGCCATGCACCGCCCATCGCCTGGCCGTTTGCGTATTCCGAAAGGGAGCCCGTGATCGAGAGTCCGCTTCCGGCAACGCCCGAAGTCAGGCCGCCGGCCGCGATGTACCAGACCGGCGCGCCGTCGGTGTCGTACATGTAGCCGCCGAGATAGAGGGCACGGTTCGGCCCCTGGGTCTCGATGAAGTAGCCGCGGCCGGACTCCTCCTCGCTCCACCACCATCCGGTCTCGGGATCGCCGTCGGCGCTGCCGGCTGTGACGCCACCCGAGACGAAGTCGAAGCGCTGGACCTCCATGGTGCCGCCGGGCCAGGTCACGGTTGCCGTGGTGTCGCCGGAGAACGCGATCTTCATGGTGCCGACGATGCGCTTGACCGCCGGCGCCCGGTAGGCGCCGCGCAAGGATTGGCCGCCGGTGTATTCAACCAGCTCACCGGTGAAGACCGAGTCCGCCATCGTGCCCATCGACACGTACCAGACCGACCGTCCGCTCGCGTCGTAGAGGTAGGCGCCGACATAGACCTGGTCGCCCGACTGCTCCATGGCGATGCCGCTGCCGGGCTGGCTCGACGACCACCACCAGCCATTGTCGATCTGGTGCGAGGTGGACGGCCCGCCCGTGTAGCTGAGCACGATCGCGCCGGTGGCACCGTTATGGCCGTCGACGGCGACGTAGTAGGTGACGCCGGCAGTCGCGGCGAAGGAGACCGAGCTCTGCAGCGTGTTGCCGCTGTCGTCGTTGGCGGCGACCAGCGTCAGCGCGTTGACCGCGGATCCGGTATACACCGCGATCGTGGTGTCGAAGTTGCTGCCGGCCGTATTGAGCTTGATCCGGCGCGATCTGGTCGGCGTGATCTTCCACCAGACGGAGGCGCTGCCGGCATTGCCCGCATGCGCCGGCTCGCCGGTCTCCTTGGTCGCCAACCGGTTGGAGCCACTTACGGTGCCCGACGAGCGCGTCAGCGCCGTCGCGCTGGCAAACGCGTCATTAGCCGGCGTCGAGCCAGTGCTCACGGTCCAGGCGAGCGAGATCGAACCGGAGACGCCATCGTAGCCGTCGACGGCGATCGCATAGGTCTGGCCGGCGGTCGCGTTGAAGCCGAGCGAGCTCTGCCGTGACCGGCGGCTCGCATCGTCATTCACGGCAACCAGGGTCAGCGCGCCGACGCTCGATCCGGTGTAGACGGCAAGCAGCGTATCGAAGCTGCTGCCCGTCGTGGCGAAGTTGACCGACCCCGACGTCGCCGGCGTCCAGCTCCACCACACCGAACGCCCGCCGCGGTTGCCGGCATGGTTCGGCTCGCCAGTCTCCTCGGTCGCCTCGACGTTGCTGCCAGTTGCGGTTCCCGAAGTGCCGGAGAGCGCCGTCGCCGAAGCGAAGGCGTCGTTGGCGGGACGGATCACCACCGTGTTCAGCGTGAAGGTCGCGGTGCAGGTGACGCTCGACGAGACGGTGACGCTGGCGGTGGTCGCGGTGCCGGAGCAGGCATCCGACCAGCCGCTGAACACCGATCCGCTGGAGGCCGTAGCGGTGAGCTGCACGACCGTGCCGGACGCGAAGGCGGCGCTGCACGTGCTGCCGCAGTTGATCGCGACCGGGCTGCTGGTCACCCGTCCGCTGCCGGTGCCGGCTTTCGCTACCGTCAGCACCGTGCCGCTCGGATCGGCCGGCCGCCACAACGCGATCACGTCCTTGTTGGCGTTCAGCACGCGGGTGTTGTTCGCCGGATTCGATTGGCCGAGTGCCACGCCGGAGGGGCTGCCGTTGGTGAAGGTGCGGGCGGGGTTGCTGAAGCGCGTCGCCCGCGAGCAGGAGACGCCTGCGTCGCTGCAGGCATCGAAGTACGACATCACCGTCAGCTCGCGCGCCGATACGTCGGCGTAGCCGAAGTAGTCGTAGTTCTGCGGCGGGTTCCCGTACC
>CAZZLX010000239.1:0-6202 GCA_964655235.1 uncultured Rhizobium sp. | reverse complement strand
GCTGCGACAGCGGCAGCTCGCGGATGCGCAGGCCGGTGGCGGCGAAGATCGCGTTGAGCACCGCCGGCGCGGCGACCGCGATCGTCGGCTCGCCGACGCCGCCCCAGAAGTCGTTGGTCGGCATGATCACGCATTCGACCTGCGGCATCTCGTCGATGCGCATCATGTTGTAGGTGTCGAAGTTCGTCTGCTCGATAGCGCCGTCCTTGACCGTGCATTCGCCGTAGAGTGCGGCGGTGAGGCCGTAGACGAACGAGCCCGCGATCTGACGTTCGATCTGTGCCGGATTGACCGCGTGGCCGCAGTTGGTGCCGGCGACGATCTTGTGGATCTTGAGCTGGCCCTGATCGCTGACCGAGACCTCGGCGCAGGCGGCGACATAGCTGCCGAAGCCCATGATCTGCGAGAGGCCATGGAAGCGACCGGCCGGCGCCTTGCCGTAGCCGGCCTTGTCGGCGACCGCCTTGAGCACCGCCATGTGACGGGGCTTGCCCATCTTCATGCGGAACTCGAGCGGATCCTGGCCGGCCGCCTTTGCCATCTCGTCGACGAAGCACTCGACGTAGATGGCGTTGTGGTTGAGGTTCACGCCGCGCCAGAAGCCGGCCAGGACATGCGGGTTCCTCATCGCATGGTCGATCAGCAGGTTCGGGATCTCGTAGCCGAACTGGCCTTCGGCACCGCCGGGGTTGAGGCCCTGGAACGTCACCGGGTCCATGCCGTTCTGCAGGCCCTGCGGGTTGAGCGAGGCGAGGATCGACTGGCCGGAGATGCGCATGTGCATGCCGACGACCTTGCCCGAGGCGTCGAGGCCGGCGGTGAGCTTGCACTGCGTCACCGGGTGGTAGGCGCAATGCGTCATGTCCTCTTCGCGCGACCAGATGAGCTTGATCGGCGTGCCCGGCATCTCCTTGGCGATCAGCACCGCCTGGCGGACGTAGTCGGAGCGTCCGCGCCGCCCGAAGCCGCCGCCGAGCAGCGTCTTGTGGACGTCGCACTTGGCGACCGGAAGGCCGGCCGCGTCGGCCGCGGCGGCGAGTGCCGCCTCGCCGTTCTGCGTCGGACCCCAGACCTCGCACTTGTCGGCGGTCCAGAGAGCCGTGCAGTTCATCGGCTCCATGGTCACATGGTGCTGGTAGGGATAGCTGTAGGTCGCCTCGACCTTCTTCGCGGCGCCGGCGATCGCCGCCTTGGCGTCGCCCGCCTTGTTGCCGATGAAGGCGTTCTCGGCGGTCAGGCCCTCGGCCAGCATCGCCGAAATATCGTCACTGGAGACCTTGGCGCCGGCGCCGCCGTCCCACTCGATCGGCAGCGCATTGATTGCCGTCCGCGCCTGCCAGTAGGAGTCGGCGACCACGGCGACCGCGTTCTCGACCTGCACCACCTTCTTGACGCCCGGCATCTTGCCGATCTTCACGGCGTCGAAGCTCTTGAGCTTGCCGCCCTGGACGGGCGTGTCGCGGATCGTCGCGACCAGCATGCCCGGCAGCTTGAGATCGATGCCGTAGATCTGGGCGCCGGTCAGCTTGTCCTTGGTGTCGAGGCGCTTCAGCGCCTTGCCTGCGATCTTCCAGTCCTTCGGATCCTTGAGCGCGGGATCCTTCGGCGGCTCGAGCTTGGCTGCGGCCGCCGCGACCTTGCCGTAGGTCGTCGTCTTGCCCGAGCCCTTGTGCGTGATGACGCTGTTGGCGGCCGAGCACTCGGCTGCCGGCACCTTCCACTCCTCGGCGGCGGCGCGAACCAGCATGTCGCGGGCGGCGGCACCGCCCTGGCGGACATAGTCGTGGGACTCGCGGATGCCGCGGCTGCCGCCGGTCGAGTAGTTCTTCCAGACGCGGCCGCGGGCCAGGTTCTGGCCGGGCGTCGGATATTCGGTGGTCACCTTGGACCAGTCGCACTCGAGCTCCTCGGCGACGAGCTGGGCGAGGCCGGTCAGCGTGCCTTGGCCCATCTCCGAGCGCGCGATGCGGATGACGACCGTGTCGTCGGGCTTCACGACGACCCAGGCGTTGACCTCGGGAACGTCCGCGGCCTGAGCTGCGGTGCCGCCGATGGGGATCCCGAATCCCAGCGAGAAGCCGCCGGAGACGGCGGCGGCGCTGGCGAGGAAGGCGCGGCGATTGAGAGCGGTCTGCGTGGTCATGACTTAAATCTCCTCCCTCAACCCTTCGCCGCTTCGTGGATGGCGGCCCGGATCTGCTGGTAGGTGCCGCAGCGGCAGATGTTGGTCATCGCCGCGTCGATATCCTCGTCGGTCGGCTTCGGCGTTGTCTTGAGGAGCGCGGTCGCGGCCATGATCATGCCGCTTTGGCAGTAGCCACATTGCGGGACGTCTTGCGCGAGCCAGGCCTCCTGGATCTTGTTGAGCTTGCCGTTCTCGGCCAGGCCTTCGATCGTGGTGATCTTGCGGCGGCCGACGGAGTTCAGCGGCACTTGGCAGGAGCGGGTGGCGACACCGTCGATGTGCACCGTGCAGGCGCCGCACTGGGCGACGCCGCAGCCGTACTTGGTGCCGGTCAGGCCGATGTTGTCGCGGAGCACCCAGAGGAGGGGCGTGCGGGGATCGGCATTGGTGTCGTAGACCTTGCCGTTGATGTTGATGGCGACCATGCGAAGGCTCCCGTCGGTTCGGCCGTTGTTCCCTATGCGGGAACCCTAGCCCGGGAGACGCTCGCGCGAAACTACAGCCCGCTCACAAACCTGCGAGGGATACTCCGCGACGCTGCTCCAATTACCTAGCTTTTCGCGCTTATGCTCGCCTTTGCGAGCATCGCCGAAGCTTTCGGTACCGGGCGCTTCGCCGTGCGGCGCTGCACGACCTTGCGCACGACCGGACGGGGAGACTCCGCCGCGGCCTGCGCCGCGACCGGAATCGGCGAGAAGTCGAACGTGTTGGTGCCGGCGAGGCGAAGGGGGGCCTTGGCCTTAGCTTCGAGCGTCTCGATCTCGTCGGCCGGCTTCGCCGGGCGCGCCGGCAGGCTTCGAAAGCCGAAGTCGAGGAGCTGCATCATGTGTGCGTCGCGCGTCCGGCCGGAGGATCCTCCGAACACGACGCCGATCACGCGCCGGCCGTCGCGGACGGAAGAGGCGACGAGATTTTATCCGGACGCGTAGGTATAGCCGGTCTTGACCCCGTCGGTGCCCTTGTAGAGCCCGAGCAGCCGGTTGTGGTTGTAGTACGCGTGGCCGCGATAGGTGAACTGCGCCGTCGAGAAGTATCTGTACTCGGTGCGATAGTCGCGGAGCATCGCCAGCGCCAGCAGAGCCATGTCGCGCGCGGAGGACACCTGCCGCGGATTAGGCAGCCCGGAGGCGTTCGCGAAATTGGTCTGGTCCATTCCGAGCTCGCCGGCACGCTCGGTCATCCGCTTGCAGAACTCTTCCTTGGACCCGGCAAGCGCCTCAGCCAACACCACCGCGGCGTCGTTGGCGGAACGCGTGACGAGGCCGAGGATGGCTTGCTCGGCGGTGATCGCCTCTCCTTTCCTCAGGCCCAATTCGGTCGGCGTCATCGCCTCGGCATGCGCCGATACCGGCAGCATCTGCTTGAGCTGGATGTCGCCGCGCTTCAGCGCCTCGAAGGTCATGTAGAGGGTCATGATCTTGGTCAGCGACGCCGGATGGAGGGTGTGGTCGGCGTTGGTCGCGGCCAGGACGCGGCCGCTGTCGCCGTCGAGCACGATCGAGGCGTAGCGTTCCGCGGCGAGGAAGGCGGGAGCAGGCGGTGCCGCGAGGGCGGTCAGGAGGCTCGAGGCAAGCAGGGCGACGGCCGAGAGAAATGCTTTGCCGATCCACCGTGCCTGCATGCGCGCCTCCGTTGTCCCGCGGAGGTTTTCTCATCGCTCGGGCGGCGGGCGTAGAAATCTCTGCTAACGAGTTGTAGCGAATTCGCCGGCTTGTATGCGTGTGTATCCCGATTGTGGCGACTCGATTTCGCCGGACATAATTTCGGCGGAAATACCGCGAGTCCCGCGCGTCGATGCCACAACGCCGCGCGCAACCTCATCCTGTCGCAGCCCGTTTTCTCGCTAGAACTGAGCGCAATCCTTTGAGTGGATTCGTTGGAGGTAACAGATGAGCAAGCTTTCGATCGCCGCGATCCTGTTGGCAGCGACTACCCTGGCGGCCTGCGGTAATCCGCACCCCCGGAGCGATCTTGCCTATCTCGATCGCGGCTCGGGCACCTATGTGATCGACCGCAGCCCCTATAACGGCGAATTCTACGACCGGTACTATTACGGTCCGCGTTACTGAGCGACTCGCTATCGGCCGCCGCACGGGCGGCGGACGCAGGAAGAGCGTCCGCCGCCCGTAGCATGTCCAGATGCGGGCGCTGCATCTGCGTCGCGGTGCTTAGACACCGCGATCGGGAACAAACGCTTAGGAAGGTGTGGCAATGAAGAAGTTGCTTGCCGTAGCGGCGGTTCTGTCGACCGGCCTGCTCGGCGGCTGCGTCGTCTATCCGTACGGTGATCCGTACTACGGCGCTCCGGGGTACTACGGGGGGCCCGGCTACTACAGCGGCAGCGTCTACATCGAGGGCGGTGGCGACGGGTATCGCCGGCATCGCCACCGCTACTGGCGATAGTCCGCATTTTCGGTCGCGCGTCCAGCGACCGCATTAACATGAGTGATCGGCGCGGCGTCTCCCGACGCCGCGCCGAAGTTTTATTTGGAACGTCTCTAGAGGCACTCCGTTGTCACAGCGCAACCTCGCGCACGACACGGAGACGCTGATGCCGGCCGGAAAGAAGACGAAGTCCAAAGCAACCTCCGGCCGTTCGAGCGCCAAGGCGCCTCCATCCAAATCGACGATCTCAAAGGCGGGCCCTGCCGGCGGGCCGAAAGCGGCGCCGTCGCGGCCGAGCACGGCCAAGTCGCCGCCGTCTCGGGCGTCGGCGAGCGCTTCCGGACGCACCTCGGCGCGAGCGACTGTCAGCGGACCCACGCATAAGGGCATGCCGGTCGATGACGCGACGGCGAAGGTCTCCGGACAGGAAGCCGTCGCCGCGGCGTTTCCTTTCAACGCGGCGAAGCCGACCGAATTCGGCGACGCGGCGATGACGCCGGCGACGGGCCAGGCGGTCGAACCGCCGCACCCGCTGGTGAGCGGCAGCACGCTTACCGAGGTCAATGCGTCCGAGAAGGTCGGCCGCGGCAACCCGCAGATGAGCTTCAATCCGGGGAACGGGCCGCTCGATCGCGTCCGCGTGGATTCCGGCGGTCGCGCGTTGACGACGAACCAGGGCGTGCCGGTCGCCGACAACCAGAACAGCCTCAAGCAGGGACTGCGCGGTCCGACGCTGCTCGAGGACTTCATCCTCCGCGAGAAGATCACCCACTTCGACCACGAGCGGATTCCGGAGCGCATCGTCCACGCCCGCGGTTCAGCCGCGCACGGCTTCTTCGAGTGCTACGAGCCGCTGACGCATCTTACGCAGATGTCGATCTTCGCCGAGGCCGGCAAGCGCACGCCGACCTTCGTCCGCTTCTCGACCGTGGCCGGCGAGCGGGGCTCGACGGACACCGCCCGCGATGTCCGCGGCTTCGCGGTCAAGTTCTACACCGACGAAGGCAACTGGGATCTGGTCGGCAACAACATCCCGGTCTTCTTCATCCAGGACGCGATGAAGTTCCCGGACCTCGTCCATGCGGTGAAGCCCGAGCCGCATCACCGCATGCCGCAGGCCGCCTCGGCGCATGACACATTCTGGGACTTCGTCTCCCTGATTCCGGAGTCCACCCACATGCTGATGTGGGTGATGTCCGACCGCGCGATTCCGCGCAGCTACCGCATGATGCAGGGCTTCGGCGTCCATACGTTCCGCTTCGTCAATGCGAAGGGCGAGTCCCGCTTCGTCAAGTTCCACTGGAATCCGGTCGCCGGTACGCATTCGCTCGCCTGGGACGAGGCGGTGAAGATCTCCGGCGCCGATCCGGACTTCCATCGCCGCGACCTGTGGGAAGCGATCGAGGCTGGTGCTTATCCGGAATGGGAACTCGGCGTCCAGGTTTTTACCGAGGCGGAGGCCGACAGGTTCACTTTCGATATCCTGGATCCGACCAAGATCGTTCCGGAGGAGCTCGTTCCGGTTCAGCCGATCGGCCGCATGGTGCTGAACCGCAACCCGGACAACTTCTTCGCCGAGACCGAGCAGGTGGCGTTCCATCCCGGCCACCTCGTGCCGGGCATCGACGTCAC
>CAZZLX010000238.1:0-6203 GCA_964655235.1 uncultured Rhizobium sp. | reverse complement strand
CTGGGAACGGACGCGGCGGGTTCGTCGCTCATGCGGGTCAGATTCTGCGGAAGGCCGCGGCCGCCGTCCAGCCCGCCGCGGCGGCGATCAGGATGGCGATGAGGCCGTAGAAGGCCGAATCATGGTGGGCGAAGTCGAAGACGTCGGCGCTGAAGCCGATCTTCGAGACCAGCAGCGGCGTCGTCTGCACCGTCACCACCTGGCCGTCGCGAACGAGAATAACCTGCACCCGGTAGGAGCCGGTCGTGACCTTGGCCGGAAGCGCCATCCGCGCCCGGAACAGGCGCTCGCCGAGAAAGGTCACCTTGCCGGGCTCGGTGGTAAAGAGCCCGTCGCGCTGGCGCGCGCGCACCAGCGCCTCGCGGAATTCCGGGATGTCGTCGCGCCTGGCCTCGGGGTTGGGCGGCAACAGCCTGATGTGGTCGACGCCGATCTGGTGACGGTCGAGCTGCTGGGGCGACAGGATCTCGTCGATCGGCTTGGAGGAGACGACGCCGTAGAAGGTCGGCGCGTCGGCGAAGAGCATCGACTCGCGATTGACCCAGACGCCGGCGAAGCGGCCCTTGCGGCGCACGATGGTCGGCTTCGGCGGCCCGGTGACGACGACGACCACGTCGCCCGGCCCGTCGGTCGCGCCGAACATCACGATGTCGGCGCCGGTGAAGCCGGCGGTGATCGCGACCAGATGCTGCGAGAGGTCTGCGACCAGCGGCTGGGCGCGCGCCGGCTCCAGCGTCAGCAGCATCGCCGCGACTGCGAGGAGCGCGTGCCTCATCCCTGGCCTTCCGGGGCCAGGGAGTAGAAGTCTGCGGGCGTCGTGAACAGGTCGAAGGCCAGCCTGATGCCAACGGCGAGCACGAGCAGCGCCAGCAGGATGCGCAGCTGCTCTCCCCGGAGCCGTGCGCCGAAACGCGTGCCGAGCTGTGCGCCGACGACGCCGCCGACGATCAGCAGGATCGCCAGCAGCACGTCGACCGTCTGGTTGGTGACTGACTGCAGGATAGTGACGTTGGCGGCGACGAACAGCGTCTGGAACAGCGAGGTGCCGACGACCATCTGCGTCGGCATGCCGAGAATGTAGATCATCGCCGGCACCAGGATGAAGCCGCCGCCGACGCCCATGATCGCGGTCAGGATGCCGATGGCGAAGCCGACGGCGAGCGGCAGCAGCGCCGAGATGTAGAGCTTGGAGCGGCGGAATCGCAGCTTGAGTGGCAGCCCGTGCAGCCAGTGATGCTCGTGCAGCTTGCGCTTGCGCACGCCCGGGGACGCCGCCTGCCGGAACCAGGAACGTGCGCTCTCGACCAGCATCAGGCCGCCGACGCCGCCGAGGAACAGCACGAAGCAGATGCGGATGACCAGGTCAACCTGGCCCGCCTGGCGCAGCAACGTGAAGATCACGATGCCGAGCGCCGAACCGAGGAAGCCGCCGATCGTGAGCGCCACGCCCATCTGCAGGTCGACGTTCTGGCGCCGCCAATGGGCGAGCACGCCGGAGACGGAGGAGGCGAGGATCTGGGCCGCACCTGTGCCGACCGCGACCGGGGCCGGCACGCCGAGGAAGATCAGCAGCGGCGTCATCAGGAATCCGCCGCCGACGCCGAACATGCCGGAGAGGAAGCCTACTCCGCCGCCGACGAGCAGGAGCACGAACCAGTTGACCGACAGCTCGGCGATCGGGAGATAGACGTGCATCGGGCGCAAAATCGCAGAGACCGGCGGGAGCCCGGCATTCTGCGCCGATGGTCCTTTACAAGCAAATGCTTAGCGCTCGGCCGGCGCTATCGCTCGGTAGGAAGGCCCTCGGCCCGCCACCCCTTGATGCCGCCGGCAAGCCTGAGGATGTCGCCCGCGTAGCCGCTGGCCTGCAGGATCTGGGCGGCGACGCCGCATCGGACGCCCGCAGCGCAGTGGAGCACGAGTTGCCTGCCCGGTTCCGGCCGCGCACGGGCGGGATCGAAGGCCGAGAGCGGCACCAGCCGCGCGCCCGCGATCCGCTCGGCGGCGTGCTCGCCCGGCTCGCGGACATCGACCAGCGTCGCCTCGCCTTTCTCCAGCAGTCCGGCCACGGTGCGCGCGTCGACGAAGCTCACCTTGCCCATCACTCGTCTTCCCGTTCGCGCTTGGCGACCCACCACGGCCGGGTCGGCAAGGGTCCTTTGGTGTCGGGGACATCGCGCGAGGCCGGCGCGACCTGGTCGGCTTTCGGCGGCACGGTCGAGAGCACCTGGGTCAGCGTCGGCGGCGGTCGCTGGCCGTAGCCCGGAGCCGAATCGTAGATGGTCTGCAGAGAGCGGGCGATCCAGCCGGCATACTCGCGCAAGTCGGTCTTGGTGATCGCATCCTGGATCAGCGGCAGGTCGGCCCAGGCATTGTGCAGCCACTCGACCTTCTCGCGCGGCGTCTGCGCCTTGGCGAGCGAGGATTTGCCGCTCTCGACTTTGTCGAGGGTCTTGGAGCGGACCGACTGCGACTCGCGGACGATCTCGCGCAGCCGCTTGGTCTTCTCCAGCGCGACGCGCGCCTGGGTGCGATTGCAGCGCGTCGCGAGGTCCGCGATCCTGTCGAAGTCGTCGTCGGTCAGATCGGCGAGGCGCTTGTTGAAGTAGGTGAGGTCGAGGCTCCGCGGCGACAGCGGCTGCACGAGCTCGGCGATCCTGTTGACCGGCGCATTGCCGCCGGGGAGCTGGGCGCACTCGGCGGGTGACGCGGGCGGGATGGGCGGAGGCGGCTGCGGACGCATCGGCACCGGCGCCTGCGCCAAAGCCGAGCCGACGACCGCCACCCCCAGCACGCTCGCCCACATCCCCATGCCGGCACTCTACTTCAAGTCCGCATCTCGGGCCAAAGCGCCTCGCCGTTCCTGATCACCTGGGCAGCCGGGTTGCCACCGATCCGATACGTCAGCTCGGCCGGCCGCTCGACGTTCCAGAGCACGAGGTCGGCCGCCTTCCCGACCTCGAGCGTGCCGCGCTCGGCCCCGAGCCCGAGCGCAGCCGCCCCTTCCCGCGTCACCCCAGCCAGCGCCTCCTCGGGCGTCAGGCGGAACAGGGTCGCTGCCATGTTGAGGACCAGCAGCAGCGAGGTCATCGGCGAGGTCCCGGGATTGCAGTCCGTCGCCAGCGCAATCGGGACGCCCTCGCGCCGAAGAAGGTCGACCGGCGGAAGCTTGGTCTCGCGGATGAAGTAGAAGGCGCCGGGCAGCAGCACCGCGACCGTGCCGGCCTTGGCCATCGCCTTGGCGCCGGCCTCCGACAGGTGCTCCAGGTGATCGGCAGACAGCGCGCCATAGCTGGCGGCAAGCGCGGCGCCGCCCTGGTCCGAGAGCTGCTCGGCATGTAGCTTGACCGGCAAACCCAGTCCGCGCGCCGCCTCGAACATCTTGCGCGTCTGCCCGGCGGTGAAGCCGATCCGATCGCAGAAGGCATCGACCGCGTCGACCAGGCCTTCGGAAGCGGCGGTCGGCAGGCTGTCGTGGCACAGGAACTCGATGAACGCATCGGCCCGCCCCTCGAATTCGGACGGCAGTGCGTGCGCGCCGAGGAAGGTGGTCGAGACGGTCAGCGGCAAGGTCAGGCCGAGGCGGCGCGCAACGCGGAGCATCCGCACCTCCGTCTCACGGTCGAGACCGTAGCCGCTCTTGATCTCGACCGTGGTGACGCCCTCGGCCTGGAGATCGGCGAGACGCCGGCGCGCGCTCTCGTACAGCGCGTCGTCGGACGCGGCACGCGTCGCCGCCACGGTCGAGCGGATGCCGCCGCCGGCCCGCGCGATCTCCTCGTAGGAGGCGCCCTTGAGCCTGAGTTCGAACTCATGCGCGCGGTCGCCGCCATGGACGATATGGGTGTGGCAGTCGACGAGGCCCGGCGTGATCCAACGCTTGCCACAGGTCCACACCTCTTCCGCCAGTGCGTCCGGACGCCCCGGAAGATCGGCGCGGCGCCCGACCCAGGCGATGCGCCCATTCTCGACCGCGATCGCCCCGTCCTCGATCGCGCCATAGGGAGCCCCGGCGCGCGCCATCGTCGCCAGCCGCGCGTCGAGCCACAGCGATTCCCACATGCGGCGATCTCCTTGTTCACGCCTGGGACGGTAGATAATCTTGCCCGCCATGTCTCTCAAAGCCTCTCGGCGTCTCTTCGCCCCGCTCGCGCTCCTGCCCGGCGGCTGGCGGACGGACGTCGGCCTCGACCTCGACGATGCCGGCAACCTGTCCGGAGTGACGACGGGTGCGGCGGCTGAAGGTCGCGAACGTCTGGACGGACCGGTGTTGCCGGGCTTTCCCAATCTTCATTCGCACGCGTTCCAGCGCGCGATGGCGGGCCTTGCCGAACACCGCGGTGGCGACCCCGAGGACGACTTCTGGTCCTGGCGGAAGCTGATGTACGGACTCGCCGGGGCGCTGGCGCCGGACGAGATCCAGGCGATCGCGGCCCAGCTCTATGTCGAGATGCTAGAGGCCGGCTACACGTCTGTTGCCGAGTTCCACTATCTGCATCACCAGCCGGACGGCCGCCCTTACGACGATCTCGCCGAGCTGTCCGCGCGCGTGATCGCGGCCGCAGGCGAGGCCGGCATCGGCATCACGCATCTGCCGGTGATGTACCTGACCGGCGGCTTCGGCGGTAAGCCGGCGACAGACGGCCAGCGGCGTTTCCTCAATCCACCTGATCGCTTCCTCAAGCTGGTCGAGAGCGTCCGCTCACGCCATCGCGGCGATGCGGAGGTTGCGGTCGGGATCGCCCCGCATTCGCTGCGCGCCGTTCCGCCGGACGCGTTGGCGCGGATCGTCGGCGCGGTCGATGCCGTGACGCCGATCCATATCCATATCGCCGAGCAGACCGGGGAGGTCGACCAGTGCCTCGCCTGGTCGGGGAAGCGCCCGGTCGAATGGCTGCTGGCGAATGCCCCCGTCGACCGCCGCTGGTGCCTCGTGCATGCGACCCATATGACGGCCGACGAAGTGCGCGGTGCTGCGACGGCCGGCGCGGTCGCCGGCCTCTGCCCGACCACGGAGGCGAATCTCGGCGATGGCTTCTTCCCGGCCGAGGACTGGCGCGCCGCCGGCGGGGCCTTCGGCCTCGGCTCCGACAGCCACATCTCGGTCAGCTTCGTCGAAGAGCTGCGCTGGCTCGAATACGGGCGGCGGCTGGTCGCGCGTCGCCGCAACCGGCTGACGAGCACCGATGGAGTCCTTGGCCTCTATCTCTCTGCGCTCGACGGCGGCGGTAGAACGTCGGGCCGTTCCATCGGGCGCATCGCCCCCGGCATGCGCGCCGACCTGCTCGTGCTCGATCGAAATGCCGCAGCCCTCGCCGAAGTGCCGCCCGAGCGACTGCTCGACGCCCTCGTCTTCGCCGGCAACGTCAATCCGGTGCGGCACGTGATGGTCGGTGGGCGCTGGCGTGTGCGCGACGGCTATCATCCCGAACGCGAGGCGATCCTCGGCCGCTACCGCCGCGCGGTCGCGGCGGTGCGCTCGCGCCTATAGGGCGCCTTCGAGCTCCAGCAGCTTCTGCTTGATTGGGATGCCGCCGGCATAACCGGTCAGCGTGCCGTCGGTGCCGATCACCCGATGACAGGGCACGATCAGCGCGATCGGGTTGGTGGCGTTGGCGCGGCCGACGGCGCGGAAGGCACCGGGTCGACCCAGCTTCTCCGCCAGCTCGGCGTAGGTCGTGGTCTTGCCGAAGGGGATCTTCAGGAGCGCGGCCCAGACCTGCTTCTGGAAGTCGGTGCCCTTCATCGCCAGCGGAAAGTCGAAGCTCTTCCGCTTGCCGGAGAAGTACTCCATGATCTGACGGGCGACCGGCACGATGGCCTTGTGGTAGTTCTTCTTCTCGGGCTGAATCTTGTCAATCGAGGTCCAGCCGACATAGCGAGTCTGAATGCCCCAAGAGTCCGCGAAGAGCTTCTCGGCCTCGTGCGTCTTGACCCAGACCTCATCCATCAGCTTGGCATAGGGCTCCCAGGTCTTGTAGGTCCACTCGGGGTTCGGAATCCAGATGTTCTTGGCCGCGTAGTGGACCAGGCTCGGATTGACCACCTCGATGAAGAAGTTCAGCTCGGCTTCCGGGCACTGGGGGTAGTAATGGGGAACGTGGCGGATTTGCGCCTCCTTCCCGTATACGTGAGAGACCAGACCATGGAGAATCTGGACGTCTTGGGACACACCGGTCCCCTTGCGATGGTTGCCAATCAGG
>CAZZLX010000237.1:0-6216 GCA_964655235.1 uncultured Rhizobium sp. | reverse complement strand
GAAGTTCTCGCTCTATGAGGACCTGTCGATCGAGGAGAACCTCGACTTCGTCGCGCGCCTCTACGCGCTGCCGGACCGCCGCGTCCAGGTCGACAAGACGATGGAGCGGGTCGGACTCGCGAAGCGCCGCACCCAGCTCGCCGGCTCGCTCTCCGGCGGCTGGAAGCAGCGCCTGGCACTGGCAGCCTGCATGATGCACGCACCGAAGCTGCTCCTGCTCGACGAGCCGACCGCCGGCGTCGATCCGCAGGCCCGCCGCGAGTTCTGGGAGCAGATCCATGCGCTCGCCCGCGACGGCGTCACCGTGCTGGTCTCGACCCACTACATGGACGAGGCCGAGCGCTGCGACCGCATCGCCTACATCGCCTACGGCAAGCTGCTTGCGGTCGGTACGGTCGAGGAGGTGATCGCCGGCGCCAGACTTTCCACCTGGGTCGCAACCGGTCCCGGCCGGAACGAGATCGCCGCCCGGCTCGCGGCGGTGCCCGGGATCGGCACCGCGGTCTTCGGTCCGGCGCTGCATGTGAGCTCGGCCGACCCGGCGGCGCTGCGCCGCGCGATCGAGCCGATGATGGATGATCCGCGCGTCACCTGGCACGAGACGAAGCCGAGCCTCGAGGATGTCTTCATCCACCTGATCGCCGATGTGAGTGCCGCCCAGGTGCGGGACGCGCAGGACCGGGTGGCGTGATGCTGACATCCCTCGCCCGTGTCGCCGCGATGGCGGTGAAGGAGATGATCCAGCTCCGCCGCGACCGACTCACCTTCGGCATGATCCTCGGCATCCCGGTGATCCAGCTGCTGCTCTTCGGCTACGCGATCAACGCCGATCCGAAGCAGCTGCCGACCGCGGTCCTGTCGCGCGATCCCGGCCAGGTCGAGCGCAGCATCGTAGGCGCGCTCGAGCGTTCCGGCTATTTCCGCGTCGTCGCCCAGGTCACGGGCGAGGCCGAGGTCGAGCGGCTGATCGCGCTCGGCGAGGTCGCGTTCGTCGTCACCATTCCCGATGGCTTCACCCGCGACCTCCTGAAGGGCGAGCGGGCGCGGATCCTGGTCGAGGCGGACGCGACCGATCCGGCGGCCACGTCCAACGCGGTCGCCGCCCTCAATCAGCTGCCGCGTTCGGCGCTGCGTCACGATCTGCCGGCGCTGGCGACGGAGCCGGCATTCGATGTCGTGATCCACCGCCGCTACAACCCCGAGGGACTCACCGCCTACAACATCGTGCCGGGCCTGCTCGGCGTCATCCTGACCATGACCATGGTGCTGATGACCGCGCTCGCGATCACGCGCGAGACGGAGCGCGGCACGATGGAGAACCTGCTGGCGATGCCGTTGAAGCCGGCCGAGGTCATGGCCGGCAAGATCCTGCCCTACATCGTCATCGGCTATGTCCAGGTCGGCGTCGTGCTGCTGGCCGCGCGCCATCTTTTCGGAGTGCCGATGCTGGGCTCGATCGGGCTGCTGACCTTGGCGCTGCTGGCGTTCCTGCTGGCGAACCTCGCGGTCGGCCTCACCTTCTCGGCGGTCGCCCGCAACCAGCTGCAGGCGATGCAGATGACCTTCTTCTTCTTCCTGCCCTCGATCCTGCTTTCGGGCTTCATGTTCCCGTTCCGCGGCATGCCGGGCTGGGCGCAGGGCGTCGGCGAGGTGCTGCCGCTGACGCATTTCCTTAGGATCGTCCGCGGCATCCTGCTGAAGGGCAACGGCCCGATCGAGATCTGGCCGGAGGTCTGGCCGCTTCTCGCCTTCGCCGCCGTCGCCTGGACGGTGGCGATCCTCAGCTACCGCCGTACCCTCGATTAGCTGTTCGAGCTGTCCGAGGCGTTGACCTGGCCGGCGCCGGGCCCGGTCTCGAAATGCGAGACCACGCGGCCGAGCAGTTCAAGGAACATCTCACGTTCTGCCGGGCTCAATGCCGCCAGCAGGGTGCCCGACGTGCCGGCCGACTTCTGCTGCACCTGGGACAGCATCGACTCGCCTTCGCGGGTCAAGGCCAGCACGCGGCGGCGCCGGTCGGACTCGCCGATGTCGCGGGCGACGAAGCCGCGACTTTCCAGCGTCGCCACCACCGTGCCGGTGGTCGAGCGGTCGAGGCGGAGCAGCTTCGCCAGCGTCACCTGATCGATGCTGGGATAGCGCTTCAGGATGTAGAGGACGCCGAACTGCGTGTTGGTCATGCCGAGCTCGCCGGCATGCGCCTGGAACACCGAGATGGTGATCTGGTGGGCGCGCCGGATCATGAATCCGGGCCGGCCGTAGAGTTCGGCCAGGCGCTCGGGCGCGGTCGACAGCGGGTCGTCGTCGAGATCGATCATCGACATGGCCGGAACCTAGCCGAGGTTCAGCCGCGATGCATCACCGAAGGATCAGCAGCACCACGCTTCCGGCGACCAGCAGGATGCCCGCGGTCTCGCCCGCCGTCGCACGCTCGCGGAAGATCAGGTGCGAGGCCAGGTAGGTGAACACCAGCTCGACCTGGCCGAGGGCGCGGACCAGTGCCGCGTTCTCCAGCGTCATGCCGAAGAACCAGCCGCAGGACCCCAGCACGGACAGGAGGCCGACGGGGAATGTCTTGGGCCAGAGGCGGAGGACCTCGGTGATCTGCCGCCGGTCGCGGATCAGCAAGTACGTGGCCATCATGATCGCCTGCATCGTCGTGATCGAGGCGAGCGTGACGGCGGCCCGCTCGAGCTCGTTGCCCTCGGGCAGCGCCAAGGCCGAGGCGCGGATCGCGACCGCGCAGATGCCGAACAGCGTGCCGGAGCCGAGGCCGACGAGCGCCGCCTTCCGCGTGCCCTCGTCTTTCCAGGATCCGGCACCGGCGGCGGCGGCGCGCGACATCACGACGATGCCGACGAAGCCGATGACGATTGCGCCCCAGCCCCAGAAGTCGAGATGCTCGCCGAGGATCAGCACGGCCAACAGCGCCGCCTGCAGCGTCTCGGTCTTCGAATAGGTCGTGCCGACGACGAAGCTCCGGTAGGTGAAGGCGCGGATCAGCAGCGAGGTCGCGCCGATCTGCGTGGCGCCGCCGATCGCGCCGTAGATCAGCGAGTGCACGTTCGGCATGGGCAGCTCGCGCCCGAAGCCCTTGGCCAGCAGGACCAGGAGCAGGAGAGCGATCGGGGCGCCGTAGACGTAGCGGATGAAGTTGGCGCCCTCGGCCGAGAGCGACTTGGTCAGCCGCTTCTGCAGGGCCGTCCGCAGGCACTGCAGGAGCGCCGCCGCGATCGTCACCGGTATCCAGAGATCCGCCATGCCCGCTCCGCCACTCCATTAGGCAGGCTGAACCTAATGTGCTTCTGGGCCCAGGAAGAGTTCGATTTACTTTTCAAATCATTAGTCGTTCTAATGAATGCGCATGACGCCCAAGGTCCCGCTGACATCGCTCCGTGCCTTCGACGCGGTGGTTCGCACCGGCGGCGTCGGCGCGGCGGCGCGTCATCTGGGCGTCACCCAGTCGGCCGTAAGCCAGCAGCTCCGCACGCTGGAAGCGTCGCTCGGGGTGCCGCTCCTGGTGCGCGACGGCCGCTCGATCCGGCCGACCGAAGCCGGTGAACGCCTGGGGTCGCGGCTCGGATCGGCGTTCGAGGAGATCGATGCGGCGCTTGCCGACGTGGTGCGGTCGGACGCGGCGCTGACCGTCAGCCTGCCGCCGACCTTTGCGATCCGCTGGCTGATCCCGCGCCTTTCGGACTTCCAGGCACGTCATCCCCAGGTCGCGATCCGTCTGGTAACGACGGCGGCCTTCGCCGACTTCCGCCGCGACGGTATCGACTGCGCGATCCGCTACGGCACCGGCCGATGGCCGGGCCTCCACTCCGAGCTTCTGATGCGCGGCGACATCTTCCCGGTGGCGGCCCCTGCGATGGCGAAGTGTCTGGCGCGAACCGCCGACCTCGCCCGCGTGCCCTGGCTGATCGTCGACTCCGCGCCCCGGCCGGCCGACTGGCCGACATGGCTCTCAGTGGCGAAGGCGGACGGCATGGCGCCACCGTCGACGATGCACTTCGCCAATTCGGGCGAGGCGATCGCCGCCGCCGTCGCCGGCCTCGGCGTTGCGATGGCGCACCGTCCCTTCGCCGAGGACGATCTTGCCGCCGGCCGCCTGATCGCCCCGTTCAAGGTCACCGCCCAGGCGAGCGACGCCTATTGGCTGGTGTGTCCCCCCGCGACCGAGGCGCGGTCCTCCTTCCAGGCGTTCCGCGTCTTCCGCGCGTGGCTGCTGAAGGCCGTCAACGGTTCAGCAGGTTCCTGAGACCCCCCAGCGGGTTTTGAGAGGGAGCCGGCTGCTGCTGTTGCTGCTGGCCTGCGGCAGGCGGGTTGCTCGCCGCGCCCGGCAGCGACACGCCCGGGATAGACGGGATCGCGCCCTTCAAAGCATCGAGCGCCCGCGACGGATCGACCTTGATCAGAGCCGCCAGGTCCGGGCGGTAGCTGAGATTGTCCCAGGGCCCCTTCACGTCGACGGGGACCATGACGCCCGAGGCCTGCATCTGGCCGCCCTGACCTTCGGTCGACATCACCGCTTTCGGCTCGACCCGGTAGTCGACCGTCTTCTTCGGCAGGTCGACCGTGCCCTTGCCTTCGATCCGGAGCAGCGGCGACTTCATCGCGAGGTCGTTGTTGCGGACGATGCCCTGCTGGATCGTGTAGGTGCCGCCGAGCTCGGAGAAGTCGGTCTTCTGCGACTCCTGCGCCTTCGGATCGAGGAAGGCGTTGGCGACGTTGCGGACCATCGCCGCCAGGTTGATGCCCTTGATCGCGCCGTCGGTGAAGGCGGCCTTCCCGTCGCCGTTCATCGACGAGACCATCTCCTTCTGCGACTTGCCGCGTGCGGCGACGTGCGTCTCCATGCCGAAGGTGCCGGTCAGGCGCTTGAAGTCGGCGGCCGCGGTCAGGATCGGCTCGGCCTGGACGCCGGCGAGCGCGATGCGCGCGTCGAACTCCGGAACCTGGGGCGCGCCGTTGAGGATCACCGTGGCCTTGCCCGTGCCCTGGTAGAGCGCGAGCTCAGTCAGGTCGAGCGCCAGCCTGCCGTCCTTGAGCTGCGCCTTCACCACGCCCTTGCCGATCTCGATCTTGCGGATGACGAGGCCACCGACCGTCAAGTCGAGGTCGGCATTGGCAGCGCGGAGGGGCGAGAGGTCAATCGGGTCCTCGCTCCACCCCTGCTGGCCCTGCGCGGCGGGCGCCGCGGCGCCGCTCTTCTGCGCCGGTGCCTCCGGTGGCAGGTAGGGATTGATGTCGAGCTTATCGAGCGCGAGCTTCGCCGAGAGATGCGGCTTTGCGCCCGAAGTGTCGACGGTGATGTCGCCCGAGCCCTTGATCTGGTCGAGGGACACCTTGGCGCCGTTGAACGAGGTCTTGGCTCCCTGGCGGTCGAGCTTTCCGGAGATCGCGAGCGCGCCCATCGTGTTCGGCCGCGCATCGATCGGCGAGCCGGCCCAGGCGGCGAGATCCTTGACCGACGGGACCGCGAGATCGACGTCGCCCTGCATGCGCCCGGCGCCGGCGGTCGCGACCTGGCCCTTGAAGCCCAGCTTCACCGGATCGCCGCCGAGCAGCAGCGTGACGCTGGCCGGCTGGCTCGCCATCACCGCGCGCGGCTTGTCGACGTCGAGCTTCACGGTCAGCGGCTTGCCGTGCCAGGTGGCGCCGCCGTCGAGCTTCATCGGCTTGTCGAGATCGGGAAGGTCGAGGGTCGCGTTGATGGCGGTGACCTCTTCCTTGGTATTGCTGCGCTGGTCGATGTAGGTGATGCGCCCGTCCTTGAGCTTCACCTCGCCGAGGCGGATGTCGCCCGGCGAGGCCGTCCCGCCGCCGGCGGCCTGGGTCGGCGCGGGCGTGCCGGACGGAGCGCCCATCACCCAGTTGCCGCGACCCTGCTTGTCGATCTCGAGCACGATCTGCGGCTCTTCGAGCACGAAGCTGTCGATCTCGAGGCCGCCGCGCAGCAGCGGCATCAGCCTGACCGCGACCTTGAGGCTCTTGAGCCGCGCCATGTCGGGCGTGGAGGCGCCCTGTGCGTTGGCGAAGGTGACGTCGTTGGCGGCGATCGCGACCGAGGGGAACAGCGACAGGCTCATGTCGCCCTTGATCGCGAGCGTGCGGCCGGTCGCCTGCTTGGCCCGCGCCTCGATCTGGTTATTGTAGACCGAGACCGGGATGAAGAACGGCGCGGCGATCGCGGCGACGATGACGACGATTACC
>CAZZLX010000236.1:0-6252 GCA_964655235.1 uncultured Rhizobium sp. | reverse complement strand
GCCCATCACGCCCACGGTGCGGACCGGCAGCAGCACGGCGAAGGCCTGCCAGATCTTGTCGTAGAGGCCGGCCTTGCGGATCTCGTCGAGATAGATGGCATCGGCCTTCCGCAGGATGTCGAGCTTGTCGCGCTCGATCGTGCCGGGCATGCGGATCGCGAGGCCCGGGCCCGGGAACGGGTGGCGGCCGACCAGGGTCTCGGGCAGGCCGAGTTCGCGCCCAAGGGCGCGGACCTCGTCCTTGAACAGCTCGCGCAGCGGCTCGACCAGCTTCAGCTTCATGCGCTCAGGGAGGCCGCCGACATTGTGGTGGCTCTTGATCGTGACCGAGGGGCCGCCGGTGAAGCTGACGCTCTCGATCACGTCGGGATAGAGCGTGCCCTGGGCCAGGAACTGCGCGTCGGTGATCTTGTGCGCCTCCTCGTCGAACACGTCGATGAAGAGCTTGCCGATGGTCTTCCGCTTCTGCTCGGGGTCGGAGACGCCCTTGAGCTGGCCGAGGAACAGGTCGGACGCGTCCTTGTGGATCAGCGGGATGTTGTAGGTGCCGCGGAACAGCTTCACCACCTCCTCCGCCTCGCCCTGGCGAAGCAGGCCGTGGTCGACGAATACGCATGTCAACTGGTCGCCGATGGCCTCGTGCAGCAGGACCGCGACCACCGAGGAGTCGACGCCGCCGGAGAGACCGCAGATCACGCGGCCCTTGCCGACCTGGGCGCGGATGCGGGCGATCGACTCCTGCCGGAACGCCTTCATCGACCAGTCGCCCGAGCATCCGGCGATGCCGCGGACGAAGTTGCGGAGCAGCTTGGCACCATCGGGCGTATGCACGACCTCGGGATGGAACTGCACGCCGTACATGCGGCGCTTCTCGTCGGCGATCGCGGCGAAGGGCGAGCCGTCCGAGACGCCGATCGCCTTGAAGCCCGGCGGGATCGCCGTGACCTTGTCGCCGTGGTTCATCCAGATCGGGTAGCGCTTCCCCTTCTCCCATACGCCGTCGAAGAAGGGCGAGGCTTCCTTGATCTCGATCTCGGCGCGGCCGAATTCGCGGTTGTGCCCGGCCTCGACGCCGCCGCCGAGCTGGGCCGCCATCGCCTGCTCGCCGTAGCAGATGCCTAAAAGCGGCTTCTCGGCCTTGAACACCCAGTCGGGCGCGCGCGGCGTGGTCTGCTCGGTCAGCGAGGCCGGGCCGCCGGAGAGGATGATCGCCTTCGGCTCGAACGCCTGCTGCTTCTTCGTGTCGGTGTTGAACGGCATGATCTCGCAGTAGACGCCCGACTCGCGCACGCGGCGGGCGATCAGCTGCGTGAACTGCGAGCCGAAGTCGAGGATGAGCACGCGATCGGTCATCGATTTTCCTTCCACCGCCGGAGATCGGGCCAGTCGAAGGCCACCTCCGGGTATCTGATACCGCCGATGTCGTTGTAGCCGTTGTCGGTCTGGGTGCCGCCGATGCGGGCGTAGAAGGCACGCGCCGGCGCGTTCTCGCGCAAGGTCCAGATCCGCCCTTCCTTCATGCCGAGCTCGAGCATGCGCTCGAAGGCGGTGTGGACCAGCCGGCGGCCGACGCCGCGGCCCTGGAAATCGGGCAGCACGTAGAGCGCATAGACCTCGCCGCGCGTGGTGTCGTCGGTGTGCTGGCGCGGGCCGCCCGAGGCGAAGCCCACCACGCGCTCGCCCGCGGCCGCGACGAAGCAGAAGCTCAGGCCCTGAGCCTCGGCGATCACCTGCGCCCAGAAGGCGGAGATCCTTATGTCGCTCATGTCCGCCAGCAGGCGCGGCGGCATGATCATCTGATAGGCGGCGCGCCAGGTGTCGATCTGCACGCGGGCGATGCCGGCGGCGTCCTCGAACTCGGCGTGCCGGATCTCGACCGCGTGGCGCCGCTCGTGCCAGGAAGCGGCCACGGCGGCGGCGTCCGGCCAGACAAAGAGCGTCGACGGCTTCACGATACCGCCGATCGAGGGGCGCTCGAGCGTCGCGACCTCCGCGCCGCCGAGGCGCGAGAAGAAGCGCCGGCCGCCGGTGTTGTCGGTCAAGGTCCAGAGGCCGACGCGCTTAGGCCCAAGTTCTGCGAAGGCCGCCCCCATCAACGCCTCGCCGACGCCGCAGCCCCGCCACCACGAGACGACGTAGAGCGAATAGACCTCGGCCTCGGCCGTCGTCTCCTCGCCGCGCGGCGGGCCGCCGGCGATCACGGCGATCGGCTCGGCCCCGACGACCGCGACATGGGCGAAGCCGGCGGCGAGCCGCTGGCGCCATTTCTCCGCCATCTGCGCCACGTCGGCGCCGGCGAGAACCTCGGCCGGGAAGATGTCGCGATAGGCGGTGCGCCAGCCGTCGAGCTGGATCTTGGCCGCGGCCTCGGCGTCGTCCGGCGTCGCCGGGCGGATCCTGTATTCGATGCCGGCGCCGTCGGTCATGCCGGGTCCATCGCGGCGAGGCGGGCGATCCCGGCCTCGTCCCAGCCATAGGAGACGCCGGTATGCGGCGCCGGCTGCGCATGGGCTTCGCGGGCGCCGGGAATGCCGCCGAGCTTCGCGTAGAACGCCTCGCCCGCGACATTGCCCTCATGCACCCAGAGATGCGCGGAACGTCGGCGATCCTCGGCGAAGCGGCTGAACACGCGCGCCATCAGCCGCCTGCCGGTGCCGCGGCGGCGCGCCTTCGACAGCAGGTAGATCGCATAGACCTCGGCCTCGAAGCCGTGACCGTCGCGCGCCGGCCCGCCCGAGACGAAGCCGACGGCCTCGCCGCCGTCATGCGCGAGCAGCGTGTGCCGGCCCTCGGCCGCCGGCAGGTTGCCGCGCCAGTAGGTCGCGCGCGCCGCCTCGTCGAGGCCGTCGAGGAAGGCATCGGGAAACAGGCCGCGATAGGTGGTGCGCCAGCCTTCGACATGGATCCGCGCGATGTCGGACGCGTCGTCGGGCGTGGCGTCGCGGATCGTGACGCTCACGACGCCTTCTCCATCACCGCGACGAAGAACCCGTCGGTTCCGTGGCTCGCCGGCGAGAGACGCAACGACAGGTCCGTTGTGGGGGCCGATCCGCCGATCGCGCTCGGCCAGATCTCGCCGACCGGGATCTGCCTGAACCCGGGATGGCGCTCGAGAAAGGCCGCGACCTGGTCCTCGTTCTCTTCCTTCAAGAGCGCGCAGGTCGCATAGACCAGGCGCCCGCCCGTCTTCACCAGCCTGGCGGCGCGGTCGAGGATCTGCTTCTGCTCAGCCACTAGCGCCTCGATGTCGTCGGGCGCATAGCGCCAGCGCGCATCGGGATTCCGCCGCCACGTGCCGGAGCCGCTGCAGGGTGCGTCGACCAGCACGCGGTCGAAGCCGCCGGCCTGGCGCTTCGCCCATTTGTCGCCGGGTGCGAGCAGATGCGTCTCGACATTGTGCACGCCGGCGCGCTTGAGCCGCACGCGCGAGCGCTCGAGGCGCCCCTCGGACGTGTCGCAGGCGACCAACCTTCCCTGGTTGTTCATCGCCGCGGCCAAAGCCAGCGTCTTGCCGCCGGCGCCGGCGCAGTAGTCGACGACCTTCATGCCGGGTTTCGCGTCGACCAGGAGGGCCACGATCTGCGAGCCCTCGTCCTGCACCTCGACCTGGCCCTGGCGGAACGCGGTCCAGTGCTCGATCGGCTTCCGCGACGGCAGGCGCAGGCCCAGCGGCGAGAGACGCGTCGGCTCGGCTTCGATGCCCTCGGCCTTGAGCGCCGCCAAAGCCTCGTCGCGATCCTTCGCCTTCAGGAGGTTCGTGCGCAGGTCGAACGGCGCGGTCAGGTTCAGCGCCGCCATCTCCGCGCCGAACCGCTCGCCGTAGAGCGCGCGCAGCTTCTCGGCGAGCCAGTACGGGGCCTCCGGCGGCGCATCGGGTGCATCGAGCGTGCGGCCGGCGAGCTTCCCGGCCAGCTCCTCCTCGCGATGCGACAGCTTGCCGGTCGCATGCGGGCCTGACGCGAAAAGCTGGTCGACCGCATCGAGCGAGCGGCCGTCGGCGACGATCACGTCGGCCAGCACGCGGCGGCGCGCGTCCAGCACGTCGCGATATCCGGACTCGCGCAGGTGCCAGTCGAGCCGCGCGCGGCGGCGCAGCACGCCGAACACGCGCTCGGCGATCGCCTGGCGGTCCTTCGATCCGATGTAGCGGCGGTCGCGGAAGTAGCGGTCGAGGACGCGGTCCGCCGGCGGTGCCGCGTCGGCACCAATGGCACCGAGCGCCTCGATGGCAGCGGCGAGGCGGGCGGACGGCGTCACGCTGGTCCTCTAGAGATCGCGCCGGTAGTTCGGCGCCTCGCGGACGATGGAGATGTCGTGGACGTGGCTCTCGCGGAGGCCCGATCCCGTGATCTTCACGAAGTCGCAGCCGCCCCGCATCTCGGCCAGCGTCGCCTTGCCGGTATAGCCCATCGCCGCCTTGAGGCCGCCGATCACCTGGTGCACGACGGCACCGACCGGGCCCTTGTAGGGCACCTGGCCTTCGACGCCTTCCGGCACGAGCTTGAGTGAGTCCTGCACTTCCTGCTGGAAGTAGCGGTCCGCCGATCCGCGCGCCATCGCGCCGACCGAGCCCATGCCGCGATACGACTTATACGACCGGCCCTGGTAGAGGTAGACCTCGCCCGGTGCCTCGTCGGTGCCGGCGAGCATGCCGCCGACCATTGCCGCGTCGGCACCGGCGGCGATCGCCTTGGCGAGATCGCCCGACTGCTTGATGCCGCCGTCGGAGATGCACGGCACATTATTGCGACGGCACACCTCGGCGGTGTCCATGATCGCAGTCAGCTGCGGCACGCCGACGCCGGCGACGATGCGCGTGGTGCAGATCGAGCCCGGGCCGATGCCGACCTTGATCGCGTCGGCGCCCGCGTCGATCAGCGCCTTGGCGGCGTCGGCGGTCGCTATGTTGCCGGCGATGATCTGCGCCGAGTTAGCGAGCTTGCGGAGGTTCTTGACCGCGCCGATCACGCCGGCCGAATGGCCGTGCGCGGTATCGACGACGATCACGTCGCACTCGGCTTCGAGCAGCTTCTCGGTCCGCGTCACGCCGTCGGCGCCGACGCCGGTCGCGGCGCCCACGCGCAGACGTCCCTGGTCATCCTTGGTCGCATTCGGATGAAGCGCCGCCTTCTCCATGTCCTTGACGGTGATCAGGCCGACGCAGCGGAATTCCTCGTCGACGACCAGCAGCTTCTCGATCCGGTGCTTGTGGAGAAGCTGCTTCGCCTGGGCGCGGTCGACGCCCTCCTTGACCGTGACCAGCCGGTCCTTGGTCATCAGCTCGTGCACGGGCTGGCTGGTGTCGGTGGCGAAGCGGACGTCGCGGTTGGTGAGGATGCCGACCAACTTCCGGGTCTTCTGCTCGACCACCGGGATGCCGGAGATCTTGTTCTGAAGCATGACCTGGAGCGCATCGGCCAGCGTCTGGTCGGGGTGGATGGTGATCGGGTTCACCACCATGCCGCTCTCGAACTTCTTAACCGCCCGGACTTCCTGGGCCTGGCGGACCGGATCCAGGTTCTTGTGGATCACGCCGAGGCCGCCGAGCTGGGCCATCGCGATCGCGAGCCGGCTTTCGGTGACCGTGTCCATCGCCGCCGAGATCAGCGGGATGCCGAGCTCGATGCCGCGGGTCAGTCGCGTTCGCGTGTCGACCTGACCCGGGAGGACCGAGCTCTCGGCAGGCACGAGGAGAACGTCGTCGAAGGTGAGCGCCTCGCGGATGTGCATACAGGCTCCTTTCCGCTAAGGCGGCGCCTAGTACCACGGGAAATAAACTTGCTCAAGGGGCGTCGCGGAATCCCTGGGCGACCAGGTAGGTTTCCGGGCTTTCCTTGCGGGACGAGGGCGGCTTGGCGTGCCTTACCTGGGCGAAACGCTGCTTGAGGATCGCCATCATCCCCTTCTCCGCCCCGCCCTGGAAAACCTTGCAGACGAAGGTCCCGCCGGGGGCCAGGACCTCGATCGCGAAGTCCAGGGCGGCCTCTGCCAATCCCACAGTCCGAATGTGGTCGGTATGGCCGTGGCCGGTGGTGGGCGCCGCCATGTCGGAAAGGACCACGTCGACCGGCCCGCCCAGGGCAGCCCGGATCCTCTCTGGCGCTGCCGAATCGAGGAAGTCGAGTTGCATGATCTCGGCGCCCGCGACCGGCGGCATTTCCAGGATGTCGACGCCCAGAACCTTGCCCTCGCCGACCTTCTCGACCGCGACCTGGGTCCAGCCGCCGGGCGCGGCGCCGAGGTCGAGCACGC
>CAZZLX010000235.1:0-6261 GCA_964655235.1 uncultured Rhizobium sp. | reverse complement strand
ATGTTGACGTTGGCGATGCCGCAGTCGCTGCCCATCGCCGAGACGAAGGCTTCCGCCTCCCGCACATCGGTCGTGAACGCGCTCGACGCCAAGCCCTGCGGCACTTCGTTGTTGAGCGCGACTGCCTCCTCGAATTCCCGGTATTTCAGGGTGTAGAGGATCGGCGCGAAGGTCTCGTGCCGCATCGTGTCGGTCTGCTTCGCCATCGCCACCAGTGACGGGCGCACGTAATAGCCGCCGGGGAACTGGTTCTCGAGCTGGCGCTCGCCGCCAGAGACCTGGCCGCCTTCCGACTTCGCCTTGGCGAGCGCAGCCTGCATGCCGTCGAAGGCGGCCTTGTCGATCAGCGGTCCCACCAGGGTTCCCTGCTCGCGCGGATCGCCGATCCGGACCGAGGCGTAGGCCTTCCGCAGGCGCTCGACCAGGCCGTCATGCAGCGACTCGTGCACGATCAGCCGGCGGAGCGTCGTACAACGCTGGCCGGCAGTGCCGACGGCCGAGAACAGGATCGCGCGCACCGCGAGCTCCTGATCGGCGGAAGGGGCGACGATCATCGCGTTGTTGCCGCCGAGCTCGAGGATCGAGCGGCCGAGCCGGCGCGCGACCAACTCGGCGACGGCCTTGCCCATGCGGGTCGAGCCGGTGGCGCTGACCACCGGCACCTTCGGGTTTTCGACCATCGCCTTGCCGACGTCCGCGCCACCAAGGATCACGGTCAGCAGGCCGTCCGGTACGCCGCCGAATCTTTTCGCCGCGCGCTCGAACAGCTTGAGGCAGGCGAGCGCGGTCAGCGACGTCTTCTCCGACGGCTTCCAAACCACGGGATCGCCGCAGACCAGCGCCAGCGCCGCGTTCCAGGACCACACCGCGACTGGGAAGTTGAACGCGGAGATCACGCCGCAGACGCCGACCGGGTGCCAGGTCTCCATCATCCGGTGGCCCGGACGCTCGGAAGCGATGGTGAGACCGTAGAGTTGGCGCGAGAGGCCGACCGCGAAGTCGCAGATGTCGATCATCTCCTGCACTTCGCCGAGACCTTCCTGGACGATCTTGCCGGCCTCGAGCGTGACCAGCATGCCGAGATCGGCCTTTGCCGCGCGAAGTTCCTCGCCGAACAGGCGGACGAGCTCGCCGCGGCGCGGCGCCGGCACCTGGCGCCAGGCGAGGACGGCCCCATGCGCCCTGTCGATCGCCGCGTTCACGTCGCCAGGCGCGGTCGAGGCGAGACGACCGACCTCGGTGCCATCGATCGGCGAGCGACAGGAAAGGTCGCCCTTGGCGAGGTCGGCGGAAGAGATGTCGAGGCGCTTCAGGAGGGCGGCGGCGTCCATGTCTTACTCCCTGTCGAGGGAGGCTGGCTTAGCATGGAGGTGTTCAAGCGACCAGGGCCCGGGCCGGGCCACCGAGCGTGAGACCCTCGCCGGCGTAGACGCGGCCGAAGCGGTTGGTGAGGAAGTCGGGGAGGGCGGCCTGCTCCTGGCGGACGAAGCCGCGGCGGGGGAGCTTCCCCGAAACCAGTAGGTCGACCATCGTGCAGATGCCGGCCGCGGTGGTGATCTGGATGGCGCTCCGCTGTATGCCCGCGATCTCGCCCGCGTAGATCTTGCGCGCGTCGCTTTCCTGGGTGAGACGGCCGTCGCGCATGCCGCTGGCCGAGACGAAGACCAGCACCACGTCCTGCAGCGTCATGGGGATCGCGGTCTCCAGCACGTCCTTCAGCACGTCGCGGCGCTGGCCGAGGCCGAGGTCCTTGACCAGCAGCTTGATCACGTCGCGATGCCCTGGATAGCGGACGGTCTTGTAGTTGAGGGTCTGCAGCTTCCCTGCATAGGTCTCGCACAGCGTGCCGAGCCCGCCCGAGGTGTTGAACGCCTCGTAGTCGAGCCCGTCGAGCGAGATGTGCTCCAGCTCTTCCAGCGCCGGCACCGCGACCTCGCGCCCATCGACGATGGCCTCGCAGGGATTGAGGTACTCGTTGATGAGGCCCTCGGTGCTCCAGGTCAGGTTGTAGCCAAGCGCGTTGGTCGGATAGAGCGGCAGCGCGCCGACACGCATGATGAGGTCGCGCAGCGGATCGAAGCGCCCGGCGAGGTGGTTGGCGACGATGGAGACGAAGCCCGGGGCGAGGCCGCATTGGGGCACGAAGGCGGTGGACGCGCCTTCGGCAAGGCGACGGACGGCCCGGGTGCTTTCGACGTCCTCGGTCAGATCGAAATAGTGCGCGCCGGTTTCCTTGGCCGCAGCTGCGATATGCGGCGTCAGGTGATAGGGGCCGGCGCTGACGACGAGGTCGTGGCCGCGTAACGCCTCGGTCAGTGCCTCCGGGCTCTCGACCTGGAGATATTGGCAGCGGAGAGGAGGCCGGGCGGCGCGGGCCAGGCTCGCCTCGTCGCGATCGAACAGGGTGACCGCGTAGTCGCCGGTCGCCGACAGCATGTCGGCGATGGCGGTTCCGATCTTGCCCGCTCCGATCAGGGCAACCTTGGGCATGGGACTCTCCGGGCTTCCCGATCAAGGAACACCGGAGCACCCGATTGGGTGCGGCCGCCCCAGGAAACCGCGGGTATCAGCCGTTCGGCCGGTATTTCCGCCACACCGCCTGCAGCTTATCGAGCGGGATCGCGTGGCTCGCCCTGCCTTCGCGGCCATGGGTGGTCCTGGCCATGCAGATAGCGTTGGCGATGGCCTCCTCGGTCGCCTCGGCGGTGCCGACGAACAACATGTTCATGTCGTTGTTCGGCAGCATGCGGCAGGGCATCGGCGGTTTCGGCTTGGCACCGCTGAGGAAATCGACGCCCGCGGTCGGCATCTTGTTGCCGGTCGAGAAGGCGAGGAACAGGTCGCCCGAGCCGTTGCGGCCGTAGCCGCCGATGCGGCCGAGGCCGACGGTGGCCCGCTGCGCCAGCCGCTTGCATTGGTGCGGCAGCAGCGGTGCGTCGGTCGCGACGATGATCAGGATCGAGCCGTTGTTGCCCATCGCGTCACGGCGGCCCGACGGCGTCACGTCGACGCCGATCTCTCGGCCCACGGGTACGCCGTCGATCGAGAGTTCCTCGCGCACGCCGTAGTTCGCCTGGACGATGACGCCGACCGTGTACTTCTCGCCGGCGATCTCGACGATGCGCGAAGACGTGCCGATGCCGCCCTTGAACTCGTGGCAGTTCATCCCGGTGCCGCCGCCGACGCAGCCTTCGTCGGGCAGCCCCGCCGTCACCGCGTCCAGCGCCGCTTCCACCTCGGCCTTCTGCACGGCATTGGCATAGGCGTCGGAGAGGAAGCCATCATAGGTCTCGCCGACCAATCCGAGATGCCAGAAGGCCGGATGGCCGCGTTCCTCGGCGATGTTGATCATCGCGTCGCGGACCGCGCCGACCGAATGCGTGCCGGTCATCATGATGGGCGAGGTGAGGCAGCCCGACTCCTCCAGCCACAGCCAGCCCGTGAACTCGCCGCAGCCGTTGAACGAGTAGGTGCCGGCGAAGACCTCGCTTCCCCACGGATCGTCGGTCGGCCAGATCGCCGTGACGCCGGTGCGCGAGACGCGAGGGCTGTCGCGCCAGACCGTCGCATGACCGACGCGCACCCCGGCAACATCGGTGATCGAATTCAGCTTGCCGGTGGGCAGGCGTCCGACGGTGATGCCGAGGTCGCGAAGGCGGCGGCGTTCCGGGGACGAGGCGGTCATGGTTGACTCCGGGGGAGGGCAGGAGTCGAGATCATACACGCGGTTCGCTGCAATCAACCGGAGGCGTCGTGACCGTCGCGGAACTCCCGATCACGGGCTATCTCGACCGGCTTTCGGCGCGGCCAGGCGAGAAGCTGGCGGCCCATGTCAGCGTTCCCGCTGGCGGACGCTACCGGGCGCGGCTGCTGCGCGCGATCTCGCTCGACGCCAATCCGAAAGGGCCGGGGCGGCGCTTCGAGGACCTATCCAACCTGTTTCAGCGCGATATCGATGGACGGCACCAGCCGGTCTCGATCGGGTCATACGCCCGTGTCGAGCCGGCGCCGGTCCGTGACGCGCGGGCACGTACCTGGACGGCGTTGGTGTGGACCGGGCTCCCGACCAGGGACCAGGCCGTGCTCGCCGATGAAGGCAAGGACGCCCACGCCGTCCTTGGCATTGGCGAGAGGGGAGCCGAGATCGCCGTCGCCTGGCCGGGCGGATCGGCATGCGTCGCGACCGGCATCGCGCTGAAGCCACGGCGCTGGTATCGCCTGTGGGCGAGCGCGCGGCCCGACGGGCATCTCGTCGTCGGCCAGGTACCCCTCGACGGCGGCAAGGCCGTCGTCGCCGGCGGCAGGGCGCCGGGCCTCGTTCTGCCGACCGGAGGGGCGGTGCTGATCGCCGCCGAGAACGGCGCCTGGCCACGCCGGCACTTCTCGGGAAAGATCGAGGCGCCCGCCATTCTCGCGCGCGAGATCGCCTCATGGGCCGACCCGAAGGGGCTGCCGCGCGACGGCCGCATCGCCGCCTGGGACTTCGGCCGCGGCATCGACACCGACGTGATCCACGACACGGCGGCGCAGGCCTGCCATGGGCGGCTGATCAATACGCCGGCGCGCGCCATGGTCGGGGCAATGTGGAGCGGGGACGAGACCTGCTGGCGGCATGCGCCGCAGGACTATGCCGCGATCCATTTCCATGCCGAGGATCTCGGCGACTGCGGCTGGCAGCCGGACTTCGAGTTCACGGTTCCGGATGATCTCAAGAGCGGCAGCTACGTGCTGCATCTCGCCTGCGAACAGGGCGAGGACTGGCTGCCCTTCTTCGTGCGTCCGCGCCGCGACGGACCGCATGCGAAGATCGCGGTGCTGATATCGACCTTCACCTTCCAGGCTTACGCGAATTTTGCGCGCAGCGTCGTCGACGAGACCTACCGGGCCCGGGTCAAGGCCTTCGGCGCGTACCCCTATATCCCTAACGACTATCCGATCTATGGGCGATCCACCTACAACCTGCACGCGGACGGCGCCGGCGTCAGCGTGTCGTCGCGGCTTCGCCCGATCATCAACATGCGGCCGGGATATATCTCGGCCAATGACGCGGTCGGCTCCGGCGCGCGTCACTACGTCGCCGACCATCATCTCCTCTACTGGCTCGAAGAGAAGGGCTTCGAGGTCGACCTCGTCACCGACGAGGACATCGACGACGAAGGCGCGCCGGCGCTGGCGCCGTACCAGGTGCTGCTGACCGGATCGCATCCCGAGTACCACACCGCACGCACGCTGGATGCGATCGAGGCCTTCAAGGCGAAGGGCGGCCGGCTCTGCTATCTCGGCGGCAACGGGTTCTACTGGCGGATCGCGCGTGATCCGGCGCGCCCGCACCTGATCGAGATCCGCCGCGCCGAGGGCGGCGTGCGCATGTGGGCCTGCGAGCCGGGCGAATACCATCACATGCTGGACGGGCGCCTCGGCGGCCTCTGGCGGCGGAACCGCCGTCCGCCGCAGCATCTCGTCGGCGTCGGCTTCACGTCGCAGGCCGCTTACGAGGCGACCCACTACCGCCGTACGCCGGCCTCGCACAATCCGAAGCATGCCTGGATCTTCGAAGGCATCGACGGCGACATCATCGGCGACTACGGACTGTGCGCCGGCGGCGCGGCGGGATTCGAGCTCGACCGGGCCGATCCTCTGCTGGGTTCGCCCGACGATCTCGTCATCCTCGCTCAGTCGGAGAAGCACACGGCGTCGTTCGCGCTGGTGCCGGAGGAACTGCTGGCCCCGGGCCGGACCGTCAACCTGGAGCCCCCGGAGAGCCTTATCCGTGCCGACATGGTCTATTTCGAGACGCCCCAGGGCGGCGCGGTCTTCTCGGTTGGCTCGATCACCTTCCTCGGCAGCCTGTGGCGCAACGGTTTCGAGGGACCTGTGTCGCAGCTTCTCTATAATGTCGTGAAGCGGTTCGCCGGCTAGGAGCTATCAGGAATGTCGAGCGCGTCGGTGGCGAGGATTCTGGAGCGGGCGGACGCCGAGTGGATGGCGAAGAAGACGCTCGAGATGGTCGAGATCAAGAGCGTCACCATGGACGAGGCGGAGATGTGCCGGTACTACGCCGACGCGCTCCGCTCGCTCGGTCTTGCCGTCGACGTGCGCGAGGTCACGCCCGGCCGCAACAACCTCTACGCCCGCATCCCCGGCACCGGGGGCGGCCCGACCTTGGCCCTCAACGGCCATGTCGACACCGTGCCGATCCATGGCGCCTGGCCGCCGAAGCGCGAAGGCGACCTGATCTACGGGCGCGGCACCACGGACATG
>CAZZLX010000234.1:0-6269 GCA_964655235.1 uncultured Rhizobium sp. | reverse complement strand
GCCCGGTCGATGGAGGCCGAAGACAAGCGCATCCTCCATGTCGCCAATTGCCCGATGCAGCCCTGGCTCGACGTCGCCGAAGGCGGCTGGGCGGCGATCGTCGTCGCCGACGGCGACAAGGCGCTGGCCGAAGCCAAAGCCGACGAGATCGCCGATCTCGCCTGGTCGATGCGGGCCGAATTCCAGGTCAAGGAGGCGGTCTCGATCGACGAGGCCGTCCGCATGGCCGACCGGGCACCGAAAGGCATCGTCTGCCTCAGCGACACCGGGGATACGGTGTTTGGCGGGTCGTCCGGGGACTCGAACCTGATCATCGAGTCGATCCTGCGCCAGAAGATCCAGAGCGCGGCGCTGATCCCGCTGATCGAGCCGGTCACGGTCGCGCGGCTGGTGGAGGCCGGCGTCGGCGCCACGGTGACGCTGCCGGTCGGCGGTCATTACGCCACCGCCTTCTTCAAGCCGCTGCAGGTGACCGGCACCGTGCGTCGCATCGCCGACGGCCATGTGCAGATGTCCGAGCATCGCTCGCCCAGCATCGACATGGGCCGCACGGTCATCTTCGAGGTCGGACCGGTCACCCTGATGATCAGCGAGCTTCGCGGGGTCGCCGGCAACGTGCCCGAGGTTTATCGCGCCTTTGGCGTCGAGCCCGTCGGCTACAAGATGGCGGTGCTGAAGACCGCGTCCAACTTCCAGTACTTCGCCCCGATCACCTCGCAGCTGATCCGGGTCGACACCACCGGCCCCGGCCAGTCGGACGTGAAGGGCTTGCCCTGGAAGCGGATCCCGCGTCCGGTGTATCCGCTGGAGGACGTCTCGTCCTGGCGGTAGGAGCGTCCCGTCAGGCGAAATTGCCGTTTCGGGATTACGCGGCCAGCGTTTGACAGCGGCGAAGCCCGTTTGTCACTGTGGCCGAATGCTCGGGGAGGTCCTGGGAGGACCTTTCGGGTGGGCATTCCGACCGTGGTTTTCGAGTAGGGGAGGTATCCGTCAGATGAAGATCGGTTTATCGCGCGCCGTCGGACTTGCGAGGACGCTGCTGCTTGCAGTCGCCGCCCTCTCCATTGCCGCGGTTGGCGCGTCGGCGCAGGAACTCAAAGGCGGCCGTCTCCGGGTCGCGATCCTGGCCGACATCCACAATTTCGACCCGATGCAGTTCTCCGGCATCAACTTCCCGCTGATCAAGAACATGTACGACAGCTTGATCGAGTACACGCCGGAGGGCCAGGCGGTTCCGAACCTGGCGACGGAGTGGAAGATCGCGCCGGACAACAAGTCGGTGACGCTGAAGCTCCGCACCGACGTCACCTTCCACTCGGGCCGTCCGCTGAACGCCGAGGCGGTCGCCATCAGCCTCAAGAAGGGTGCCGATCCGCAGAAGGGCAAGAACGTCTACGCGACGATGTCGATCGTGAAGGATTGGGCGACGCCCGATGCCTCCACCGTCGTCATCAACTTCAATAGCCCGGTCCCCGATCGCCAGATCACCGATCTGCTGCAGTTCCTTTCGGTCATCGATCCGGTCGACATCGACGCAGTCGAGACCAAGGACGCCGGCACCGGTCCGTTCATTCTGGCGGAGCGCGTGCTCGGCCAGCGGGTCCGCCTCGAGGCCAACAAGAAGTACTGGCGTCCGAAGGAGCCGATCGTCTCCGAGATCGTGCTGACGATCTTCAGCGACAACGATGCCGCCGCCGCTGCGCTCGAGTCGGGCGCGGTTGACATCATCTATGGCGGCAACGCGCGCACTGCGGTGCGTCTGCGCAATGCCGGCTACCAGCTGATCCAGGGCCCCGGCCCGCTGGTGCAGGTGTTCCGCATCAACACCACGATGGGCCCGTTCAAGAACGAGAAGTTCCGTCAGGCCTTCAACTACCTGATGGACCGCGAAGCCATCCTTCGCGTCGGCTATGCCGGCGTCGGCGAGGTGGTCGCCCTTCCCTGGGCGCCGGCGAGCCCGGCCTTCGACAAGTCCTACAACACCACCTACGCCTTCAACATCGACAAGGCGAAGGAGCTGCTCAAGGCATCCGGCCTCTCGCAGGCCGAGATGAACGACTGGAAGCTCGTGGTCAACGGCGCCGACCAGGACTCGGTGGCGATCAGCCAGATCGTCCAGAGCACTGTCGCCAAGGCCGGCATCACCATGCAGCTCGACATCAAGCAGGGTGCCGAGCTGACGGACGCGATGCTGACCGGCAAGTTCGCTGCGATCTTCGGCGGCATCGGTAACATCCAGAAGTTCCCGACGCGCGTCGGCACGAACAGCATCTACCGCACGACCAAGAACCCGGTCCTCGGCGATCCGAACCCGCACAAGCGCTATGTCGACGCGATGAACAAGGTCGACACCACGCTCGGCACGGGGGCGAACGTCAAGGCCGCCTATGACGAGCTCAACAAGGCACTGGTCGACGCCTCCTTCGGTATCCCGACCAACACCTTCGACATCGGTCTCATCGTCGCCGCCAAGAACGTTGGCGGTATCACGCGCGAGATCGACAACATGCTCGTCGGTCGTACCATCGGGTTCAAATAAGCAAGAACGTCGTCATGGCGGCGGCGACCGTGTTGGGTCGCCGCCGCCCTCGTTTTCAGGGGATCTTCGCGTGATCATGGGGCGTGATGTCTGAGCCGGTTCTGTCGGTCCGCGGACTGTCGGTGACTTTCGTCGGCGCCGGGCGGCCGGTGCCTGCCGTGCGCGGCATCGACTTCGACGTCTATCCGAACGAGGTTCTCGGCATCGTCGGCGAGTCCGGCTCGGGCAAGAGCGTAACCTCGCTGGCGATCACCGGCCTGCTGCCCGATACCGCTCGCCTGGAGGGCTCGATCCGTCTCGGGCCGGTCGAGGTGACGAAGGCCGAGGCGGAGACGCTTCGCCAGATGCGCGGCCAGGACGTCGGGATGATTTTCCAGGACCCGACGACGACGCTCAATCCCGTCTTCCAGATCGGCCGGCAGATTACCGAGGGACAAGTCGCCCACGGCCAGATCCCGCAGTCGAAGGCGCGGGAGCGCGGCATCGAGCTGCTGCGCGAGGTGGACATCCCCGACCCCACGGGGCGCGTCGTCCAGTATCCGCACGAATTCTCCGGCGGCATGCGCCAGCGCGCGGTGATCGCGATGGCGATGGCCGGCCGCCCGCGCCTGATCATCGCCGACGAGCCCACCACCGCGCTCGACGTGACCGTCCAGGCGCAGGTGCTGTCGGTGCTGGCAAAGCGTCAGGCCGACACCGGCGCCGCCGTGATCCTGATTACCCACGACCTCGGCGTGGTCGCCGAGGTCGCTCACCGCGTCGCGGTGATGTACGGCGGACGCATCGTAGAGACCGGCCCGGTCGACGAGATATTCAAGCGGCCGAAGCATCCCTATACCGTCGGCCTGCTCAAGAGCCTGCCGCGCATCGACGCGGCCGAGGATCGGCTCGTGCCGATCACCGGCCAGCCGCCGAACCCGGCGAAACTGCCCAGGGGCTGCTCCTTCCATCCGCGTTGCCCGATCGGCCGCGATCGTGAGCGCTGCCGGACCGAGGAGCCGCGGCTCGCCCAGGCCGGTGGCCCGGCGCACCGATCGGCCTGCCATTATGCCGACGAAGTCGCCGGACTGTTCGCCGACATGGTGGCGCGCGAGCGCGTCGCTGCAACGGTTGCGGCGGCGGCGCCGAAAGCGGCCGAGGCGCCGCTGCTCGCGGTCGACAAGCTGCAGGTCTATTTCCCGATCAAGGCCGGACTGCTCCGGCGTCGCGTCGGATGGGTGCGCGCCGTCGACGGCGTGTCCTTGAGCGTGCGCGCCGGCGAGACGCTGGGCCTGGTCGGCGAGTCCGGCTGCGGCAAGACCACGACCGGCCGCGCCATCATGGGCCTGATCAAGGCGACAGGGGGCAGCGTCCGCTTCGCCGGCCAGGAAGTCACGCAGCTGCCGCCGGCGGAGATCCGCAAGGTGCGCCGGAACATGCAGTACATCTTCCAGGATCCGTACTCGTCGCTGAACCCGATCAAGACGGTCGGCGAGATCGTCGCCGAGCCGCTCCGGATCCACGGCCTCTATGACGAGATGGGCGGCGAGAAGCGAATACAGCAGCTGTTCGAACTGGTAGGACTGCCGCGCACGGTGCTCGGGCGCTATCCGCGCGAGTTCTCGGGCGGTCAGCGCCAGCGCATCGGCATCGCACGCGCGCTGGCGCTCCAGCCGAAGCTGCTGATCCTGGACGAACCGGTGGCGGCGCTCGACGTCTCGATCCAGGCGCAGGTGATCAACCTGCTACAGGACCTGCAGAAGGATCTCGGCCTGGCCTACCTCTTCATCGCTCACGACCTGTCGGTGGTGCGGCACATCTCCGACCGTGTCGCGGTGATGTATCTCGGCCGCATCGTCGAGGAGAGCGAGAAGACCGTCCTCTACGAGCAGCCGACGCATCCCTATACGCAGTCGCTGCTCTCCGCCGTGCCGATCCCCGATCCCGATGCGCGCGGCGTGCGCGGCCGCATCGTGCTCGAGGGCGACATCCCGAGCCCGGCCCGGCCGCCGTCCGGTTGCACCTTCCATCCGCGCTGCTTCAAGGCGACGGAGAAGTGCGCGGTCGAGGTCCCGGCCTTCGCGCCCTATCCCGGGCTGCCGACGCGCTCGGCCTGCCACTACGCCGGACCGCGCGAGGTCGTCGGCACCGGAGCCGCGCGATGAAGGACCGGACTCGCCGCGCCCTCGGCCTCGTCCGGCGCGTCCTCGGCCGCAAGGGCGCGCTCGCCGGCGTGCTGTTCCTGGCGACGGGCGTCTTCATCGCGATCTTCGCGCGCTGGATCATCCCCTACGACCCCATCGCCCAGGATCTTGTCAGCTCGCTCGAGCCGCCGGGCGCCAAGCACTGGTTCGGCGCCGACGAGCTTGGCCGCGACATCCTTGCCCGCGTCGCCTATGGGGCTCGTACCTCGCTCCTGACCGCCGCCGGCGCGGTTACGGTCGCAGCTCTCGTCGGCGTGCCGATCGGCCTGGTCGCCGGCTTCTTCGGCGGCTGGCGGGACGCCGTGCTGATGCGGATCGTCGACGTCCTGCTGTCGCTGCCCGGCATACTGTTCGCGATGGCGCTGATCGCGGTGCTCGGCCGCAGCCAGCTTGCCGCCCTGGTGGCGGTCGGAATCACCGGAATCCCGAGCTTCGCCCGCATCACCCGGGCGCAGGTGCTGTCACTTCGCAAGCGCGACTTCGTGATGGCGGTCGAGGCGCTCGGCGGCTCCTCCACCTACAACATGTTCATGACGGTGCTGCCGAACTCCTGGAGCCCGATCCTGGTCCAGGTGGTGATCTTGTCCTCGGTCGCGATCCTGCTCGAGGCGGCACTCGCCTTCCTCGGCGTCGGCATCCCGCCGCCGACCCCCAGCTGGGGCGAGATGCTGAGGACCGGAAAGTCCTACCTCTACGAGGCGCCCTACTACGCGGTGCTGCCCGGCATCGTGCTGACTCTGACGATCCTCTCGCTCGACACCATCGGCCGTACGCTTGCCTGGGCGCTTGAAGAGCGCCACGAGATGACGGAAGAGGAAGCCGAAGAAGAAGCCGGGAAGAGGACGGCGGCATGACCGGGTACATCATCCGTCGCCTGCTGCAGCTCCTGCCCGTGGTGGCCATCGCCTCGGTCGGCATCTGGGCGATGATCTACGCCGTGCCCGGCACGCCCGTCGGCGCCATCGTCGGCGAGAACGCCACCCCCGAGCAGATCCGGGCCGCGATCGAACGTCTCGGCCTCGACCAACCGATGATGGTTCAGTTCTGGCAGTGGTTCAAAGGCGCCATCGTCGGAAATTTCGGCTTCTCGACCCAGAGCCGCGACCCGGTGCTCGACATCATCGTGCAGCGGATCCCGGCGACGGTTCAGCTCGGCATCTTCGCTATCGTCGTGGGCCTGATCCTGGGCATCCCGGTCGCGATCATCAGCGCGGTCTATCCGAACTCCTGGATCGACCGTGCGCTCAGCGGCTGGAGCGCGCTGGCGCTAGGCGTGCCGACCTTCTGGCTCGGCATCCTGCTGATCCTGCTGTTCTCGGTGCAGCTGCAATGGCTGCCCTCCGCCTCCGGCTACGTCTCGTTCTTTGAGAACCCCTTCCAGGCGGTCAAGAACACCTTCCTGCCGGCGTTGACGCTCGGGACATACGTCTCCGGCATCTTCGCGCGGTTCCTCAGGGCGTCGCTGCTGGGCGAGCTCAAGGCCGACTACGTACGCACGGCGCGCTCGAAGGGCCTCAAGGAACGCGACGTGATCGCCGACCCCTCCG
>CAZZLX010000233.1:0-6290 GCA_964655235.1 uncultured Rhizobium sp. | reverse complement strand
CATCGGCGTCGGCGTCGCCTCGAGTGCCCGGATCATCGCCAGGAACAGCGGTGCTTCGGGCACGCGGATCTTGAGGCCTTTCACATCCGCGGCGGTCTGCAGCGCCTTGCCCTTGGTCGTGAAATGGCGCACCCCGTAATAGAAGGTGCCGATGTAGGCCATGTTGCGCTGGGTCTCCATGACCCTCAGCTGCTCCTTGGCGTAGTCGGACTCGAGCATCTTCAGCAGGTGGTCGTAGTCGCGGGCGATGAACGGCGCCTCGAACACGCTGAGCGGCCGGTGCAGCGCCGAGAGGCTGCCGGGCCCCTCCGAGATGAAGTCGAGATTGCCGTCGACGACCTGCTGCACCATCTCGCGCGCCTGGCCGAGCTGGCTCGACGGGAAGATGTTGATCTTGTAGCGGCCCTGGGTCTGCTTCTCGACCTCCTCGGCCGCCTTGGTGATGCCCTTGTGGACGGGCGAGTCGACCGAGTGGAGATGGCCGAAGCGCAGCACCTTCTGCTGCGCCATCGCAGGACCTGCGACGAGCGCGGCGACGGCGACACCGACGAGCCACGAATAGGCGAGCTTCATGTGAGCGATCCTCCGGTACATCTTGTTGTGTAACTGACTAACATGTCAGCCGAGCGCCGAGTGCGCGTCAATAGTCGACGCGATAGACGCGGCCTTCGAGCTTGAGGCCCGGCTCGCGCTCGGCCGTCGAGAGCTGGATACGGATCGGCTCGCCGAGCGAGATGTCGCCGTGACGGATCTCGCCGACCGCCCACGAGAGACCGCTCCACACGACTTTGTCGTAGCGGATGTCGAGCGGCAGCCGGCGGTCGCCCTGGAAGGCGTTGATCAGGAGATGGCGGCCCATCGTGCTCTGCGCGTAGCGGCGCGTCAGCGCGCCCTGAGCGTCGCGTCGGCGGAGCACGATACGAAGATCGCCGCCGTCGGGAGGATCGATCACCGTCTCGATCGCCAGCGGCACGCGCGGCAGCGCCGGCAGGCCGGGACGCGGCTTTGCCGCCGGGCCTTCGGAACCTTTGACCGCCGCGAACTTCGCGTCGATCCGCTCGATGGCGAGCGGGATGCGGATATCCGGCTCGACGCCGAGATCGTAGGCGGTGCGTGCATAGCGCCCGAAGCCCACCAGCGCCACCTGGCCCGGTCCCAGCCACAGGGAGTCGTCCTGGATCACCGGATCGAACCCTGAATCTCGGAACAGGATGCGTCCGCCGCGCGGCGTCACGGCCGGTTGCGCCTCGGCGTACGGCGGCAGCTTGACCACGCGGGCGCGTTGCGAAGGATTGACCACCGCATAGAGCGCGCCATTGCGTCCGACCGAGGCGAAGCCATAGGGCTGGGTGTCGCCGGGCGGGCCGCCGAAGGAGCGCGTGGATCCTGCGATCTGCAGCGGCTCGTACATCGACTGGACCTTGGCGAACCAGCGGACGTCGTCGTCGGACAGGAGTTCCAGGCTTCCATGGACGGTGTTGATCCATCCGCCATGGGCGAGCATCAGGACCAGGCTGCTGCGCCACGCGGAGGTGCCGCGGCGATAGTTGGTCCCGGTCTCGCCCAGCATGAAGCTGGTGGAGTCCACGCGCTCGAGCGGGATGCCGTTCGCCTCGAAGGCGCGGACCATGTGGTCGGCATAGATGTCCATCGCCCGCCAGAAGTCCATCGCCGGAACGTCGGCCGGACGCGGGTCGCCGGAGTAGAGCGAGTCGAAGACCGCGAGCCAGTTGGTCGCGAAGGAGGTCACCGGGCGCTTGACCGAGCTGACGTCGCCGACGATGCCGTTGAATCCCACGAGCACGACGTCCGGGTTCTCCTGCCGGAACGCGAGCAACGCCTCGTAGAGGGCCCAGGCGTTCTTCATCCGGATCTCGCGCGGCGACAGCGCCGTGTCGTCGCCCTTCGCCGTCGCGTAGAGTTCGGCGAAGTCGAACTTGAACATGCGGATGCCGCGCTCGTACCAGTAGCGCAGCACGTCCATGAAGTCGGGAAGAAAGCCGCCCTTGTAGAGCGCCATCGCATGGCCGTGCTTGTCGAGGGAGTCCATCCACAGCGGGATCGGTTTCATCTGGGTCAGCGAGTTGGTGCTGAACCAGAGGCCGGGCTCGATCCCGTTGGCCTTGCACGCCTCGATCCAGCGGTCGGGGCCGTTCGGCCAGGCCTCCGGCTTCCAGGTGCGGTATCCGCCCTCCGGGTCGTACCAGAAGGCGTCCATCATGTAGTAGTCGAAGCGAACGCCGAGCTTCCGGAATCTCAGGACCTCGTCGAGCTCGCGCATGGCGAGCTCCTCGGTGAGCGGCACGTTGTCCGAGAGTTCGTCGTAGGCCGACCAGTTGTTGTAGACCCAGATCGGCGCGGTGGTCTGCGCGGTGCCGGGGAGGCTGCGGAGAAGCAGCGCGACGGCGGCGAGGACGAGGAGTCGCCGGAGGATCATCCGGCGATCTTACCTCAGGGCGCGGAAGGTCCAGCCTCGATCCGCCGGCGCAAGCCCGCCTGGGTCTCGGCGTCGATCTCGAAGCGGAAGACCAGGATCGCCGCGGCGACCTTGAATGCGACGGGAACCCAGGCGTAGAGGACCGCCAGCGCGAAGAGGCCTTCGACCGCCGCGGAGCCCGGTACGAACCCGAACAGCTCCAGCAACGGGAACGAGATGCCGACGGCGAGGGCCAGCGCCAGCTTGGTCGCGACACCCCAGAGCGCGAAGAGCAGGCCCGCGCGCTCGGTGCCCATCTCGGCGGTGTCCCAGTCGATGACGTCCGCCCACATCGACGACGGCAGCGCTAGGTCGGCGCCGAGGCAGAGCCCGGTGACGACGCAGACGAGCGCGAACCACGCCACGCCGCCTTCGGGCAGGAACGGCACGGCGAGGAAGGCGACACAGGCGATCGCCATCGCCAGAACCCAGGCACGGTGCTTGCCGAGCCGCTTGCTCGCCCAGACCCAGAGCGGCACGGAGGCGATGCCGAGCAGGAAATACTCGAGCAGCAGCGCGCCCGCCCAGGCGGGGGATTTCAGCCGGTACTGCACGAACATCAGGAACAGCGTCGCCGGCAGGCCGTTGGCGATGCCGTTGAAGAGGTAGGCCAGGATCAGCCGGCGGAACGGCCGGTTGCGCGCGAGCACGCGATAGCCTTCGGTGAGACTTTGGCGCTGGCGCGGTCCCGGCGGCGGCTCGCCCACGGTCGAGACCGCGATCGCGACTGCCGGTGGCAACAGCGCGAGGATCGCCAACGCGAGCCCGTTCATCGCATCGCCCTGATCGCCGCCGATCAGGGCGGGCAGCGTGACCGCCGCGAGCGTGCCCAGAACCGATGCGGTCTCGCGCGCCCCGGAGATCCGGCTCCGCTCGTGGTAGTCGGTCGAAAGCTCCGCGCCCCAGGCGCCGTAGGGCAGCAGAAACATCGTCCAGCCGAGATAGAGCGCCATGGTCCATCCGAGCAGATAGACCCAGGAGACCGGCGCCACCGGCCGGAACAGCAGTTCGACCGAGAGGCAGATGACCGGCAGCGATAGCACGAGCCAGGGTCGCCGGCGGCCGAAGCGCGTGTGGACGCGGTCCGACAGCTCGCCGATGCCGAGATCGACGACGATGTCCCAGAGCCGTGCCGCCAGCAGCACGGCACCGACGACGCCGAGGCCGAGGCTGAGATCGACCGCGTAATAGGCCGGCAAGTACATGCAGAGCGGGAGGCCGACCATCGCGACCGGCAGACCCGGCAGCGCATAGGCGAGCAATGTGACGCGCTCGACCCGTCCACTCATCGCGAGGCTCCATGCCGCATGGAGCCTTTATAGGCGCCGACTAGCCTCGTTGGATCACGATCTGGCGAACGTCGATCGAGCCGGCGCGGAAGCCGCCCTCGCAATAGGCCAAATAGTATTGCCACATCCGCTTGAAGCGCTCGTCGAAGCCGAGCTTCGAGATCTCCGGCCATGCCTCGACGAAGCGTTCGCGCCAGAGCTGAAGGGTCTTGGCGTAGTCCTGGCCGAAGCCGGCATCGCCCTTCCACTCCATACCGGCGCCGGCCGCGAGATTTTTCAGGTGCGTCATGGTCGGCAGCATGCCGCCGGGGAAGATGTAGCGCTGGATGAAGTCCGGTCGCGCCCGGTACGCCTCGAAGCGTTCCTCGGCGATGGTGATGATCTGCATGGCGGCGACGCCGCCCTGGGTCAGGCGATCGCGCACGCGGTCGAAGAACACCGGCCAGTAGCGCTCGCCGACCGCCTCGAACATCTCGATCGAGGCGATGCGGTCGAACAGCCCCTTGGTGTCGCGATAATCCTCCAGGCGGATGTCGATGCGGTCGGCGAGGCCGGCGTCGGCGGCCCGCTTGAGGGCGAACTCGCGCTGGCGCTCCGAGAGCGTGAGGCCGGTGACGCGGCAGTCGCGCTCGCCGGCGGCGGTGACGGCGAAGCCGCCCCAGCCACAGCCGATCTCCAGCACCGACTGGCCCGACTGCAGCCCGAGCAGACCTGCGAGCCGCCGGTACTTGGCGCGCTGAGCGTCCTCGAGGCTCGCGTCCTCGCGCTCGAACAGCGCCGAGGAATAGGTCATCGTCGGATCCAGCCAGAGCCGGTAGAACTCGTTCCCGAGGTCGTAGTGGTAGGCGATATTGCGGCGGCTGCCGAGGCGCGTGTTGGTGCGCACGAGATGCAGCGCGCGGCGAAGCAGCGCGCCCCACATCGTCTCGGCAAGATGCTTGTCGATCGCGTCCGCGTTGCGCGCGGCGTACTCGATCACCGCCGCCGGGTTAGGACTTTCCCAATCACCGTCCATATAAGCTTCGGCGAAGGCGACGTCGCCGCCGCAAAGAAGCCGGCGCGCGACCGCCTCGTCGCGAAGCTCGATCTCGGCCTTCGGTCCGGCCTGGTTGCCTTCGAAGCTGTGTCGGGCGCCGCCGGGCAGCACGATCTCGATGCTGCCGATGCGTGCGCGTTCGAGAACATAGAGAAGGGCCCTGGTCCAATGACCATGGGCAGCAGCGGCGAGCATGCCCGTCATCGTTTCCCCCGTCTTCACGGCCTTGGCCGGTCGACCCCTCGGCCGGCGGAGATATTTCAGTCCGAAGCGGCGCCCGGCGCAACCGGGTTCGACATCAGGGGCCGAGGCACCGACACCTGGACCTCCGGCGCCGCCGGCCGGGGCTGCAGGGGCGCACCCTTGATCCAGAGACGCAGGGCCTCCCAATGGATGCCGCCGATCACCTTGAGCGCCATGAGTGGATGGGAGATCAAGGCCTTCGCCAGGACCGCGTCGCTCAAGGGCACACGCCTGGCGGTCTGGGTCGCGACCAGCAGGTCGCCGTCGGCGTCGTTCTCCTGGATCGCCAGGGAGAAATCTTCTCCCGGCGGCTTCAGGCGGAAGCGATAGCCCGCCTCCATCGGCACGAACGGCGAGACGTAGAAGGACTTGGCGCAGCTCTGGCTGATCTTGCCGCGCGCCGCGTCTTCGGGGTCGACCGCGATCAGATAAGCGTGGCGCTCGCCGAAGGTGTTGCGCACGGCATAGATCACGGCCGCCAGCACGCCGTCGGCGCGATGGCAGAAGTACAGCGTCAGCGGATTGAAGGCGTAGCCCAGGATCCGCGGGAAGCAGAGCATCTCGATCCTGGCGGACGCCTCGGCGAGTCCGGCCTTCCTCAGCGCCGCCTCGGCCCAGAGGCGCGGGCTCGATCCGTCGGCGGCGCCGTGGTCGCGGTCGTGGAAGGAAAGCAGGCCGGCACGGTTATGCGCGAAGAGCCGGAACCGCCGGTCGAGGTCCGGCAGCTCGTCGAGGTCGATCAGCAGCGAGAAGGTGCGATAGACGAAGCGATGCCGCTTCGGCCTCAAGCGATGATGCATCACCTCGCCGATGTAGAGGCCTGATCGCATCAATCCGCTGCCATCGGCTTGCGGTCGTCGAGCGCGGCGATCACGCCATCGGCGGCGGCGAGACCGGCGGTCAGCGCGTCCTCGTGGAAGCCATGTCCGCAATAGCTGCCGCAGAACCAGGTACCCTGCTTGCCCTGCACACCCGCCAGCTCCATCTGGGCGGCGAGCGCCTCCTTGTCGAAGACCGGGTGCTCGTAGGCGAGCTCGCGGTGGATCAGCCCCTCGCGGGGCAGCCGCGTCGGGTTCAGGGTCAGGAACACGGGCAGCGAGGTGTCGAGGCACTGCAGCCGGTTCATCCAGTAGGTGACGAACACGCGGCGTTCGCCGAGGTGGTCCCGGTCGCCGAGATAGTTCCAGCTCGACCAGATCTGGCGGCGTTGCGGCATGCCGATCAGCTGATCGCCTTCAGACCGAGA
>CAZZLX010000232.1:0-6325 GCA_964655235.1 uncultured Rhizobium sp. | reverse complement strand
CGAGCCCGTCTTCATGCGCTTGACCATGTCGCGGGTCACAAGCTTCGGCGCCGCGGCGCCCGGGACCAGCACCGCGCCGACTACGAGGTCGGCGGTGAGCACGTGGCTCTCGATCATGTCGATGGTCGAGAAGGCAGTCTGTATCCGGCCGCCGAACTGCAGATCGAGGGAGTAGAGACGCTCGACCGCCTTGTCGATGACGACGACCTGCGCCTCCAATCCCATCGCCATGCGTGCGGCGTTGGTGCCGGAGACGCCGCCGCCGAGGATCACGACCTTGGCCGCAGGTACGCCGGGGACGCCGCCGAGCAGCAGGCCGATGCCGCCCTGCTCCTTCTCCAGGCAATGCGCGCCGACCTGGATCGACATGCGGCCGGCGACCTCGCTCATCGGCGCCAGCAGCGGCAGGCCGCCGCGCGCGTTTGTCACCGTCTCGTAGGCGATGCAGGTCGCCCCCGACTTTACGAGCCCCTTGGTCTGGTCCAGGTCGGCGGCCAGATGGAGGTAGGTGAAGAGCGTGTGCTCGGGGCGGAGCATCTTGATCTCGCCCGGCTGTGGCTCCTTCACCTTCACAATCATCTCGGACTTCTCGAACACCTCCTTGGCGGAGGCGGAGATCCTGGCGCCGGCGGACTTGTAGTCGCCGTCATCGAAGCCGATGCCCAGGCCCGCGCCCTTCTCGACCAGCACCTTGTGGCCGCGATGGACGAGCTCGCGAACGCTCGCGGGTACCAGGCCGACCCGGTACTCGTGGACCTTGATCTCCTTCGGCACCCCGACAAGCATGGCGGTTCTACCTCTTCAGACGGCCGACCAGCGCGGCGGCAGCGGCGGCGACGATCGCCTCGGCATCGATCCGATGCACTCGGAACAGGTCCGGAATGTCGCCCGACTGGCCGAAGCGGTCGACGCCGAGCGGATAGACCGCGCGCCCATCGCCGCCGAGCCAGGAGAGCGTTGCCGGGTGGCCGTCCATCACGGCGACCAGCGGCGCATCCGGCGCGAGACTTGAGAGCAAGCGAGCGAGATGCGACCGGCCGCCATCGACCTGCGCCTGTCGCCAGTCGGCATAGAGGCGCGAGGGCGACGTCACCGCGAGCACGCCGACGCCCGGCATGTCCTCAGCCAGCACCTCGGCCGCATCCATCACTTCGGGCGCGACCGCGCCGGCATAGACGATCGCGAGCTCGGCCCCCGGCGCCGGCGGCTTCACCCAGTACGCGCCTTCGATCACGTCGCTTTCGATCGTGGGCCTGGCGATCTGCTTCAGCTGGCGAGTGGTGAGGCGGAGATAGACCGAACCCCCGTCCGGATCCTGCAGATGCTTGAAGCTCCAGCGGAGGATCGCCTCGAGCTCGTCGACATAGGCCGGCTCGAAGTAGCTGAGGCCGGGATGGCCGAGCCCGATCAGCGGCGTCGTGATCGACTGGTGCGCGCCGCCTTCCGGCGCCAGCGTGATGCCCGACGGCGTCGACACCAGGATGAAGCGGGCGCCCTGGTAGAGCGCATAAGTCATCGCATCCAGGCCGCGGGCGATGAACGGATCGTAGAGCGTGCCGATCGGCATCAGCCGCGTGCCGAAAAGCTCGTGGCTCAAGCCCATCGACGCCAGCATCAGGAACAGGTTGTTCTCGGCGATGCCGAGCTCGATGTGCTGCCCCTGGCGGTGCATCTGCCATTTCTGGGCGGAAACCACCTTCTCCTCGCGAAAGGCATCGTCGCGCACGGTACGCGCGAAGATTCCGCGCTGGTTGACCCAGGGTCCGAGATTGGTCGAGACGGTCACATCGGGCGAGGTCGTGACGATCGCTCGCGACAGCTCCGTGTCGTTGCGGCCGAGCTCGTTCAGGATGTTGCCGAAGGCGACCTGCGTCGACATCGTCTCACCGGCGCGGAAGTCGAGCTTGTCCGGTACGGCGACGGCGGGGGCCGTGCGCACGCGCGAAGCATGCTGGCGGAACGGCACCTGGCCCAGGAACTCGCGGGCGGTCTCCTCGTCGATGGCGAGGCCGGCGAACGGGTCCCATTCCCTCCCTTCAGGAATGCCCATCGCATTCTTGAAGCCGGCCATCTGCTCGACCGTCATGAGGCCGGCATGATTGTCCTTGTGGCCGGCGAGCGGCGTGCCGTGACCCTTGATCGTATAGGCGATGAAGCACTGCGGCGTGTCGTCGGTGACGCCGCGGAAGGCCTCGCGGACCGCGTCCATGTCATGACCGGCGAGATTGGTCATGAGCTCGTGCAGGCGCCGATCGTCGTGATCGGCGAGGATCTCGGCGACGCCGGCGACGTCCTTCAGGTCGGCGACTAGGCGCTCGCGCCAGACGCCCGGCTGGCCGGACGAGCCCTTGAAGGTCATCGCCGAATAGAGGTCGTTGGGGCAATTGTCGATCCAGTCGCGGATCGCGGTGCCGCCCGGCCGCTTGAACACCGCTTCGAGCTTCTTGCCGTACTTGAGCAGCACGATGTTCCAGCCGACCGCCTCGAAGAAGCCGCGTATCTTCTGGAACAGACGGTCGGAGACGACACCGTCGAGGCTCTGGCGGTTGTAGTCGATGACCCACCAGAGGTTCCGGACGTCGTGCTTCCAGCCCTCCAGCAGCGCCTCGTAGACGTTGCCTTCGTCGAGCTCGGCATCGCCCATGACCGCGATCATGCGGCCAGGACGGAAACCGGGAGGCGCCAGCTTCTTCAGGTGCACGTAGTCCTGCACCATCGAGGAGAACATCGTCATCGCGACGCCGAGGCCGACCGAGCCGGTCGAGAAGTCGACCTCGTCGTGATCCTTTGTGCGCGACGGATAGGATTGCGCGCCGCCTAGCCCGCGGAAGCGCTGCAGCGCGTCCAGCGACTGGCGGCCCAGCATGTACTGGATCGCATGGAAGACCGGGCTCGCATGCGGCTTCACCGCGACCCGGTCCTCCGGCCGCAGCACGTCGAAATAGAGCGCAGTCATCAGGGTCGCGACCGAGGCCGAGGAGGCTTGATGACCGCCCACCTTCAGCCCGTCGCGGCTCGGACGCAGGTGGTTGGCGTTATGGATCGTCCACGCCGAAAGCCACAGGACCTTTTTTTCCAGCGCCGCCAGAATGGCGCGGCTGTTCGACAGATCCGCCACGATCGACGACGTAGAGCCGGCGTCGGCCGGATTAGCCATGGTGTCTCCCCTTGCGCGCGACCGGGAGTATACGCAGGCGGTCGGCCGGCGCCATCGGTTAACGACCGGGGAAATCGTGACAAATCCCGCTCCAGCCCCGCTCCCTCTAGCCTCGCCCTTGGATTTCGCTAAACTCTCCGCCAAACGCGGACACCCCCGAAGGGGACGAACCGTTTAGGTCCGGGACGGGAATGGCCGAGAAGATCGACTTCAGCAAGGTGCGGTTCCTCATCGTCGACAACAATTCGTTGTCGGCACAAATGCTTGAGGACATTTTGCGGATGCTCGGCACGACGGCGATCCGTCGCGCCAGCGACTCGACCAAGGCCAAGGCGGCGCTGCGCGAGGGCGAGATCGACATCGTCATCACCGAGCGCGAGCTCGAGCCCGAGTCGGGAATCCAGCTCGTCGACTACATCCGCCACAGCGCGGAATCGCTCGATCGCCTGATGCCGGTGATCATGCTGACGGCGCGCTCGGAATCTGAATACGTGACCGAAGCGCGCGACAAGGGCGTGACCGAATTCCTGGCGAAGCCGTTTACCGTCGATTCGCTCTATCGGCGGATCGCCGCGGTGATCGCGCGTCCCCGCCCGTTCGTGAACGCTCCTCAGTATTTCGGACCCGACCGCCGCCGCCGGCAGCAGGCGTATTCGGGACCTAACCGGCGCAGCTGATGACCGGGCGAGGCCGTCCTCCAGGCAAGTCCAAGGTCCAGATCATCCAGCCGACCGGAGAGCTCCGGAAGCGTGCGGTCAACTACAAGAAGGGCTTTTCCGTCGAGCTGACCTCCTCGGAAATGATCCAGCTCGAGAAGGTCGTTCATCAGTCCAAGGACAAGTTCGTCACCGCGGTCGGCGAGAAGCTGAAGGACCTACGCGACGCCGCGCATGCCGTCGCGGACGACGGGATGTCGATTCCCGGATTCCTTCGGACGGCTGAGAAGGACTCGCTTGAGATCAAGGGGCTCGGCGGCACGTTCGACTTCCCGCTGCTGACCCAAGTGGCGAAGTCGCTGAACGACTACGTGCGCGGTCTCAAGAACGTGACCAAGGTCCACCTCGACATAATCACGCTGCACATCGACGCGCTTTACGTGATCCTCGCCCAGCACATCACCGGACAGGGCGGTGCCACCGAGGCCGAGGTTCTCTCCGCCCTGCTGCAGGCGACCAGGAAATTCGGCTGACCTTCGTCCCTCGCCGAGGGATCCACCGGCGTCAGACCAGCCCTTCGCGCGCTGCTTCCTGCTGGCGCCGCCACATCGAGGCATAGAGACCGCCCATCGCCAGCAGTTCGGCATGGCGGCCGCGCTCGACGACACGCCCATGCTCCAGGACCAGGATCTGGTCGGCGTCGATCACGGTCGAGAGGCGGTGCGCGATGACCAGCGTCGTCCGGCTGCGCGAGACCTCGCGCAAGGATGCTTGGATCTCCTTCTCTGTGTGCGTATCGAGCGCCGAGGTCGCCTCGTCGAACAGAAAGATTGACGGGTGCTTGAGCAACGTGCGCGCGATCGCGACCCGCTGCTTCTCGCCACCGGAGAGCTTCAGGCCACGCTCGCCGACCATAGTCTCGTAGCCGGCTGGCAGGCTCTCGACGAAGTACTGGATCTGGGCCAGCCGCGCCGCCTCCCTCACCTCTTCGGGCGAAGCGTCCGGTCGTCCATAGGCGATGTTGTAGTAGATCGTGTCGTTGAACAGCACCGTGTCCTGTGGAACGATGCCGATGGAGGCGCGCAGGCTCGCCTGGGTCACATGCCGGATATCCTGGCCGTCGATCAGGATCGCCCCCGAGCTCGCGTCGTAGAAGCGGAACAGAAGGCGGCTGATGGTCGATTTGCCGGCGCCGCTGGGACCGACGATCGCGACGGTCGTGCCGGGCTCGACCGCGAAACTCACATCCTTGAGGATCTGCCGCTCGCGTTCATAGGCGAATCCCACATGCCTGAACTCGATCCGTCCTCCCGAAACGCGGAGAGCGGGCGCGCCGGGCGCATCGGCGACCTCGCGCTCAACATTGAGAAGCTGGAACATCTTCTCCATGTCGATGATCGACTGCTTGATCTGCCGGTAGACGTTGCCGAGAAAGTTGAGCGGCAGGTAGAGCTGGATCAGGTAGGCGTTCACCAGCACGAAGTCGCCGACCGTCATGGTGCCGTCGGCGACGCCGTGGCCCGCCATGATCATGATCGCGGTGACGCCGATGGCGATGATGAAGCCCTGGCCGACATTGAGGATCGAGAGGGTCGTCGCCGACTTGACCGACGCACGCTCGTAGCGCTCCAGCGCCTTGTCGAAGCGACGCGCTTCGTGATCTTCGTTGCCGAAATACTTGACCGTTTCGTAGTTGAGCAGGCTGTCGATCGCCTTGGCGTGCGCCTCCTCCTCGGTCTCGTTCATCTGGCGGCGGAACTTGGTTCGCCACTCGGTGATCGTCAGCGTGTAGGCGATGTAGGCGACGATGGTGACGAAGGTGACGCCGGCATAGGTGACGTCGTAGAGCCCCCAGAGGATTCCGCAGACCAGCGCCATCTCGACGAAGGTCGGCAGGATCATGAAGACGAGATAGGAGAGCAGCGTGTCGATGCCGGTGGTCCCGCGCTCGATCACGCGGGAGAGCCCGCCGGTCTGGCGCTCGAGGTGGAAGCGAAGCGACAGCGCGTGCAGATGCCGGAACGTCGCGAGCCCGAGCGAGCGGATGGCCCGCTGCCCGACCTTGGCGAACACGGCGTCTCGAAGCTCGGCCGAGGCCGATGCGATGACACGAAGCAGGCCGTAGCCGACGATCAACGACACCGGGACCGCGATCGCATGCGCCGCGCCGACGCTCAGCGCATCGACGGCCCCCTTGTAGAGAAGGGGAACGTTGACGGTCGCGTACTTGGCCGCCAGCAGGAGCAGCAGGGAGACGAGGACGCGCGCACGGAGCTCTGGCTCGCCCTTCGGCCATACATGCGGAAGGAGAAACCTGATCGTGTCGCGGTCGCTGCGGCGAGACCGTGCGGCCGTTGCCGGCGCGGCCTGGGCGGGAACTGGGATGTCCATATGGCCTAAACGGTTAGCAAGCTTTGGCGGCCTTCGCCAGTCCCGTGCAGAAGGACATCGGAAAGCCCAGGAAGATCAGACATAGTGCGCCCATGTCGGCATCCCAATCCCCGCTTCGCGG
>CAZZLX010000231.1:0-6342 GCA_964655235.1 uncultured Rhizobium sp. | reverse complement strand
GCATGGGCAAGACCATCTGCACGGCGCTCTGCGATGCCGGGTGGAACGCCGGCCACGGCGCCAAGCGCGGCGTCGATCCGCGCGAGATGGCCGAGTCCGACCTGATCGTGATGTGGGGCGGCAACCCGGTCGCGACCCAGGTCAACGTCATGACCCACGTCGCCAAGGCGCGGAAGGAACGCGGCGCAAAACTGGTGCATGTCGACGTGTACCGGAACGGCACCGCCGAGGCGGCCGACATCTTCATCATGGTCAGGCCCGGAACCGACGGCGCGCTCGCCGCAGCCGTGGGGCATGTGCTGCTGAAGGAAGGCTTCGCCGATCGCGCCTACCTCGCGAAGTACACCGATTTCTCGCCGGAGGTGGAGGCGCACTATGCCACCCGCACGCCCGAATGGGCGGAGAAGATCTGCGGCGTGCCGGCCCAGGAGATCGTCGACTTCGCCCGCCTCTACGGCCGTACCAAGAACGCCTTCATGCGGGTGGGCTACGGTTTCAGCCGCTCGCGCAACGGCGCCGCCCAGTTCCACGCCGCCACCTGCCTGCCGGCGCTGACCGGCGCCTGGGCGCACAAGGGCGGCGGCGCGCTCTACTCCAACAGCGCGATCTACCCATGGAACAAGACGATGATCGAGGGAAAGGACCGGATCGATCCGACGGTCCGCCTCCTCGACCAAAGCCGGATCGGGCCGGTGCTGGTTGGCGAGCCCGACGCGCTCAAAGGCGGCCCTCCGGTGACTGCGATGCTGGTGCAGAACACGAACCCCGCGGTGGTGGCGCCCGAGCAGAACAAGGTCATCAAGGGCTTCCTGCGCGAGGACCTGTTCCTCTGCGTGCACGAGCAGCTGCCGACCGAAACCGTGAAGTACGCCGACGTCGTGCTGCCGGCGACGACCTTCCTCGAGCATGACGACATCTACCAGGGTGGCGGCCACACCTTCATCCAGATGGGCGCGAAGGTCATCGAGCCGCATGCCCAGAGCCGATCGAACCACGAGGTCCTGCAGGGACTGGCGAGGCGCCTCGGCGCCGAGCATCCGGCCTTCGACATGACCGCCTGGGAGCTTGCCGACTGGACGCTCAAGGCCTCCGGGTTCCCCGATGCCGCCAGCCTCAAGGCGACGCGCTGGCACGATTGCGCGATCCCGTTCGAGCGTGCGCACTTCCTCGACGGCTTCGGCACGTCCGACAAGCGCTTCCACTTCAAGCCCGACTGGAAGGCGATCGGCCCGGCCTTCGCGAACATGCCGGCACTTCCCGACCACCTCGACAACATCGAGAAGGCGACCGAGGAATGCCCGTTCCGGATGACGACCTCGCCGGCGCGCCAGTTCCTCAACACCAGCTTCACCGAGATGCCGACCTCGGTCGCGCGCGAGGTGCGCCCGAGCCTGCTGGTGCATCCCGACGATGCGGCGAGGCTCGGCGTCGTCGAGGGCGGCAAGGTGCGCGTCGGCAACCGGCGCGGCGACGTGCTGCTGCATGCGAAGCTGTTCACTGGGCTCCGCCCCGGCGTCGTCGTCGCCGAGGGCATCTGGCCGAACTCGCGCCACGTCGAAGGCAAGGGCATCAACGTCCTGGTCGGATCGGATGCCGCCCCGCCTGCCGGCGGCGCGGTGTTCCACGACACCGCCGTCTGGGTCAGGGCCGAAGCATGACCCGCGCTCATGCCATCGTCCTCGGCAACGAGAAGGGCGGGTCGGGCAAGTCGACCACGGCCATGCACCTGGTCGTGGCCCTGCTGCGCCAGGGTTTCCGCGTCGGCTCGATGGACCTCGACGCGCGCCAGGGCACGTTGACGCGCTACGCCGCGAACCGCTCGGCCCGCGCCATCACGCTCGGCGCCGACAAGCTGCCGCTGCCGACCCATGTGCCGATCGCGCGCTCGGAAGCGAGCGACCAGGCCGAAGCGGCGATCGACGAGCGCCGGCGCTTCGAGGCCGCGTTCGAGGAGCTGGCGGCGACGCAGGACTACCTCGTCATCGACTGCGCCGGTTCCGACAACTTCCTCGGCCGTCTCGGGCATGCCCATGCCGACACGCTGGTGACCCCGCTCAACGACAGCTTCGTCGACCTCGACGTTCTGGCCCTTCTCGATCCCGACACGCTGGCGATCCAGCGTCCCGGCGCCTATGCCGAGCTGGTCTGGGAGAGCCGCAAGCAGCGCGCGATCCGCGACCGCGGCTCGATCGACTGGATCGTCATGCGCAACCGCCTCTCGGCGCTGGATGCCCGCAACAAGCGCGAGATGGGCCGCGTGCTCGAGAAGCTGTCGAAGCGGATCGGCTTCCGCTTCGTCCAGGGCTTCTCCGAACGCGTGATCTTCCGCGAGCTGTTCCTCAAGGGACTGACGCTCATGGACCTGGTCGAGGCGGAGCCCGACCAGCAGCTGAAGCTGAGCCACGTCGCCGCCCGCCAGGAAGTGCGGATGCTGCTGGAAGCGCTCAAGATCCCGTTGCCCGAGGCGCTCGCCTCGGCAGGCTGACGAGTCGTTCCTATATAATGGAATCATGAGCGGCTCGAAGCTCCCGACCGCCGGCCAGGCGGCCGTCGATGCGTTTCTCGCCAAGGTCCGTGCGGCCCCCACGCCGGTCCCGGCCGGTCAGCGCGGCCGCCTCGTCTTTGCGCTCGATGCGACCTTGAGCCGCCAGCCGACCTGGGACCAGGCGACCAAGCTGCAAGGCGACATGTTCCGCGAGACCCAGGCGCTGGGCGGCCTCGACCTGCAGCTCGTCTACTACCGTGGCTTCGCCGACTTCTTTGCGAGCCCCTGGCTCGCCGAGTCCTCGGCGCTCCTCCACCACATGACCGGAGTCGACTGCCAGGGCGGTCAGACCCAGATCGAGCGCGTGCTCGCGCACACGGTCGACGAGGCCAAGGCGCGGCGTATTGCGGCCCTGGTCTTCGTCGGCGACGCCTTCGAGGAGAACCCCGACACCGTCTGCCGCAAGGCCGGGGAGCTGGGTTTGCTCGGCGTTCCCGTCTTCGTCTTCCACGAGGGCGGCGGCGAGCAGCCGGCCCGCGTCTTCCGGGAGATGGCGCGTCTCTCGAACGGCGCCTACTGTCCCTTCGATGCCGGATCGGCGCGGCAGCTTCGCGAGCTTCTCTCGGCGGTCGCTGTGTATGCTGCCGGCGGCCGCGTCGCGCTCGAGCATCATGCGAAGAAGACCGGCGGCGCCGCGCTGCTGCTGACCCACCGGCTCGGATAGATGCTCTACGTCTTCGGCGGCCTCGTCCTTCTCGCCAGCCTGTGGCTGGTCGTCCGCGCCTTCCTGACCGTCGATCCGAAGACGATGGTCGTATGGGTTAAGTGGGGCGGCGGGCTCGGTCTCGCCGCGCTCGCAGGCTTCCTCTTCTTCCGCGGCAACCTGGCCGGCATGGGCGCGGCGCTCGGCGCCATCGTGCCGCTCCTGATCCGCTGGGGCCGGCTGCGGCAGATCATCTTCCCGACCCGCACCTTGCCGGGACCGGCCTCTACCGGCGGCTCGTCGCTCGACACGGCATTCCTCAAGGTTGCACTCGATCATGAAACCGGCCGGATGACGGGCGAGGTGACGGCCGGCCGGCATGGCGGCAGGCGGCTGGAGGATCTCACTTCGGCGGAGGTGGTCGCTCTGCTGGACGAAGCCCGGTCCGATCCGGCGAGCGTGCAGGTCCTGGAGGCTTTCCTCGACCGCGAGCATCCGGGGTGGCGGGAGGCAGACGGCCCCTCCCCCTCCTCTCCTTCCTCTTCCCCCAGCGGCAGCATGTCGCGGGGCGAGGCGCTGCAGATCCTGGACCTCGCCGAGGATGCGAGCCCGGCGCAGATCCGCGAGGCCCATCGCCGCCTGATGCTGGCAAATCATCCGGACCGCGGCGGATCGACCTTTCTCGCAGCCCAGATCAACCGGGCCAAGGACGTGCTGCTCGGCGAAGGTTAATGCGGCGGGCCGGCGCCTTTGCCCGGCCCCGGCCCCGCCTCAGCGGCGCCGCAATCCCGGCCGATAATTGCCCTGCCTTGCGGGGGATAACGGGCTATGGCAATAAGCGCCGCGGCCGGGGGACCCCGCCCTAGAGACTCCTTAAGACTCCAGACGGAGCGGGTATGACGAAGCGGGTGCGCAAAGCGATCTTCCCGGTCGGCGGGCTGGGCACGCGCTTCCTGCCGGCGACCAAGGCGCTTCCCAAGGAAATGCTGACGGTCGTCGACAAGCCGATCATCCAGTATGCGGTCGAAGAGGCCAAGGCCGCCGGGATCGAGGAATTCATCTTCGTCACCGGCCGCGGCAAGACCGCGATCGAGGATCACTTCGACTACTCCTACGAGCTGTCGGAGACCCTGCACAAACGGAACAAGTACCAGGAACTCGCCGAAATCTCGTCCTGGATGCCGATGCCGGGCCAGGTCGCCTATACCCGCCAGCAGGAACCGCTCGGGCTCGGCCACGCCGTCTGGTGCGCGCGCCATCTGGTCGGCAACGAGCCGGTCGCGGTGCTGCTGGCCGACGACATGATCCTTTCCGACACGCCCTGCCTCAAGCAGATGGTCGACCACTACGACGCCAACGGCGGCAACCTGCTCGCCGTCATGGAAGTCGAACGCCAGATGACCAAGAGCTACGGCGTCGTCGCACCCGGTACGAACCGCGGTGGGCTGATCGAGGTCAAGGGACTGGTCGAGAAGCCGGAGCCCGAGAACGCCCCGTCGAACCTCGCCGTCATCGGCCGCTACATCCTGCAGCCGGAGGTCTTCGGCCACCTGGAGCGCTTCGAGCGCGGCGCGGGCGGCGAGATCCAGCTGACCGATGCGATGGCAAAGCTGATCGGCAACCAACCCTTCCATGGCGTGGTGTTCGACGGCCGGCGCTTCGATTGCGGCACGCGCGTCGGCTTCATCGATGCCAACATCGCCTTCGCGCTGAAGCGGCCCGACATGGTCGACCGCATGCGCGACATCCTTCGCCGCTACCAATAATTCCCGCTTCCTCAGTCAACGGACGTTCGCCATGCGTATCGCCATGATCGGCACCGGCTATGTCGGCCTGGTTTCCGGTGCCTGCTTCTCCGAGTTCGGCATCACCGTCACCTGCGTCGACAAGGACGTCTCGAAGATCGAGCGCCTGAAGCGCGGCATCATGCCGATCTACGAGCCGGGCCTGGACCAGCTGGTCGAGGCCAACGTCAAGGCGGGCCGCCTCTCCTTCACCACCGATCTCAAGCCGGCCGTGGCCGAGGCCGATGCCGTGTTCATCGCCGTCGGCACGCCGACCCGGCGCGGCGACGGCCATGCCGACCTCTCCTACGTCTACGGCGCGGCCAAGGAGATCGCGGAAGCGCTGACCCACTACACGGTGGTCGTCACCAAGTCGACGGTGCCGGTCGGCACCGGCCGCGAGGTCGCGCGCATCATCAAGGAGACGCGGAAGGACGCGGATTTCGACGTCGTCTCGAATCCCGAGTTCCTGCGCGAGGGCGCGGCGATCGGCGACTTCATGAATCCCGACCGCGTGGTCATCGGCACCTCGGGCGCCCGCGCCCGCGAGGTGATGGGGCGCCTCTATCGCCCGCTCGAGCAGGACGGCAAGAAGATCGTCTACACCACGCTCGAGAGCTCGGAGCTGATCAAGTACGCGGCCAACACCTTCCTCGCCGCCAAGATCACGTTCATCAACGAGATCGCCGATCTCTGCGAGAAGGTCGGCGCCGACGTGCACGACGTCGCCGAGGGGATCGGCCTGGATTCCCGCATCGGGCGCAAGTTCCTGCAGCCGGGCCCGGGCTACGGCGGTTCATGCTTCCCCAAGGACACGCTGGCGCTGGTCAAGACCGCGCAGGACTTCGGCTCGCCGCTGCGCATCATCGAGACCGTCGTCGACATCAACGACAAGCGCAAGCGTGCCATGGCAAAGCGCGTCGCCGACGCGCTCGGCGGCAGCGTCAAGGGCAAGACCGTCGCCGTGCTGGGCCTCACCTTCAAGGCCGACACCGACGACATGCGCGACAGTCCGAGCCTCGACATCGTGCCCGAGCTGGTGAAGCTCGGCGCCAACGTCCGCGCCTACGACCCGGCCGGCATGGGCGAAGCCAAGCACATGATCCAGGGCATCACCCTCTGCGAGAAGGCCTACGAGGCGATGGAAGGCGCGGATGCCGCGACGATCCTCACCGAGTGGAACGAATTCCGCTCGCTCGACTTGGATCGGGTGAAGCAGGCGATGAAGACGCCGGTGATCGTCGATCTCCGCAACCTCTACGATCCCGACCAGATGGCCGAGGCCGGCATCGCCTACACCTGCGTCGGCCGCCGCCCCAAGAACGGCAAAGCCAAGAGCCACTGAGGGCCGCCATGCGTCACGATTTCCA
>CAZZLX010000230.1:0-6346 GCA_964655235.1 uncultured Rhizobium sp. | reverse complement strand
GCCGATCGCCGAACTCGAACGGCATCCCCATCCGTGGATCCATGAATACTTTCATGGGCCGCGCGGCCGCGCGGCCCATGATTCTGCTATGCTCGCGACCCGGAGCTGAAGCCAGGAGTCATGGAGACACGCGCGCACAACGTCCTGATCGGTGCCTTCGTGCTGATCTTCGTCGCCGCTATGTTCGTGTTCATCGTCTGGCTGGCGAAGACCCGCGGCGACGGCGACAAGGCATTCTACGACATCGTGTTCACGGACTCGGTCTCCGGCCTCGCGGTCGGCGGCGACGTGCGCTTCAACGGCATCAAGGTCGGATCCATCTCGCGGATCGCGATCGACCACGAGAATCCCTCGCGCGTGCGCGTCACCGTGGAGATGGGTGACGACGTGCCGGTGCGCCAGGACTCGACCGCCTCGATGCAGCTCCAGGGCATCACCGGTGTCACCTTCGTGCAGATCAGCGGCGGAACCCAGAGCTCGCCCCGGATCCCGCCAAGGCAGGACTATCCCTATCCGGAGATACGCTCGAAGCCCTCGCAGATTGCAGAACTGGTCGATCAGCTGCCCAAGCTGCTCGAGCGATCGACCCAGCTGGTCGATCGCGGCAATGCCCTGCTCGACGACGAGAACCGCAAGAACCTGGCAGCCGCCCTGGTCGATCTTCGCCAGGTCACCGAGGCGATGGCGAGCCGAGCCGAGAAGCTCGGAAAGGCGATCGACGAGATCTCCGCCGCCAGCACCGGCGTCACCGAGCTCGTCCGCCGCTCGAACCGTGTCGCCGAAGAGCTGTCGGCGACGATGAGCGTCGCGCGCGGCACGCTCGCCGGCGCCGACCAGCTGATCGACGGCGAGGTGCGCGAGACCGTGGCCGCGATCGGCAAGGTCGCCAAGGATGCGGCCCGCCTGCTCGGCGACAACAGAGAGTCGATCGACGCCTTCACCGCCGACGGCTTGACCGAGTTCCGCCGCTTCATCGACGAGGCGCGCCAGCTCGTGCAGAATCTCGGGCGGGTCGCCACCAAGATCGAGGAGAACCCGAGCCAGGTGTTCTTCGGCTCGCAGGAATCCGAGTTCACGCCGGAGCGCACACGGTGAGAATCTTTCTCCTCCTTCCCCTGCTCCTCATCTCCGCCTGCTCGAGCCTGCTCAGCGGCGGCGGCCCCGCGCCTGACCTCTACACGCTGTCGGCGGTGACCCAGGCCCCGGCGGGCCTGGCCCGCGCGCCTTGGCAGCTTCTGATCGAGGAGCCGACGGCGATCGGCGGCCTCGAGGCGAACCGCATCGCCGTGCAGCGGACGCCGAACGAGATCCGCTACTTCGCCGACGTGCGCTGGGTCGAGCGCGCCACGCGCATGATACAGGGGCTGCTCGTCGAATCCTTCGAGCACACCGGCTCGGTCGCCGCGGTCGACCGCTACTCCGTGGGTCCGCGCGCCGACTACATCCTCAAGACCGAGCTCCGCGACTTCCAGGCCGAGCTGTTCAACAACACCAAGATCCCGACGGTGCATGTCCGCCTGACCGTACGGATGGTCCGGTCGGGCCGGCAGCAGACGGTCTGGATGCGCGATTTCTCCGCGCGGGTGACGGCCAGGGCGTCGAACGCCCCCGACGTCGTTGCCGCATTCGACCAGGCTCTGGGCCAGGTGATGGCCGAGATCATCGTCGCCGCCGTCAGGGATACCCCCTCCCCGCAGCGCTGACTGTGGCTCCGCACGGACGGATAGGTTATTCTCCTTGAAGTTGCCGGCAGCAAGACCGGCGCCGGAGGAAATGCGGGGGTTTCATGCTTGACCGTCGCTGTCTCGCGTCTCTCGCCGCGTCATCCGTCCTGCTTGCCGCGGGCTCGGCACTGGCGTCCGGCTTCGCGCTCAAGGAGCAGGGAGTCAGCGGGCTCGGCAGCGCCTATGCCGGCGCCGCGGCGATCGCGGAAGACGCCTCGACGATCTTCTACAACCCCGCCGGCATGGCACGCCTCCGCGGCAACCAGGCCGCCGGCGGCGCCACCTTCATTGCGCCGGAGTCCCACTTCATAAATTCAGGCTCCACGACACCGTTCGGCACGGCACTCACAGGGCCGAACGGCGGCGACGCGGGCCAGGACGCGATCGTTCCGCACGGCTACCTGATGTGGGACGTGAACTCCGACCTCAAGCTCGGCATCGGCATCACCTCGCCTTACGGCCTGGTCACCGGCTATGACGACAACTGGGTCGGCCGCTACAACGCCATCACCTCCAAGTTGATGACGCTGAACGTCCAGCCGACCATCTCCTACAAGGTGAACGACCAGATCGCGGTCGGCGCAGGCATCCAGTTCCAATACATCAAGGCGACGCTGACCAACGCCCTCGACTTCGGCACCATCTGCCTCGGCAGCCTGCCCGGTGCCACCTGCGGCGCGCTCGGCCTGTCTCCGCAGGGCGCCGACGGGCACATCCGGCTCACGGGCGACGACTGGGGCTACGGCTTCACGCTCGGCGCCATGTGGGAGCCGACGAAGTCGACCAGGGTCGGCCTGGGCTTCCGCTCGAAGGTCGAGCACACGCTCGAAGGCGATGCCGACTTCACCGTGCCGACCAATGCCACGCCGCTGACCTCGACCGGCCGCTTCCGCGACACGTCCGTCAACGGCGACGTGCAGACGCCCGAGTCGCTGTCCTTGAGCGTGGTCCATGACCTCAACGCGCAGTGGTCGCTGCTCGGCGACGTCACCTGGACCAACTGGAGCCGGTTCAAGGAACTGCGCTTCCGCTTCGGCAATCCGCTGCAGCCCGAGAGCGTGACGCCCGAGAACTGGAAGGACAGCACTTTCCTCTCGCTCGGCGCCACCTACCGTCACAACGAGAACTGGACCTTCCGGATCGGCGTCGCCTACGACCAGACACCGGTGCCCGATGCCGACCGCACCGCGCGGCTTCCCGACAACGACCGCATCTGGATCGCGCTCGGCGCCTCCTATGCGGTGAATGCGCGGATGAAGATCGACGCCGGCTACGCGCACATCTTCGTCGACGAGGGCAGCATCAGCAACCTGAGCTCGACCAGTCACCGCCAGCGCGGCTTCTACAACAACCAGATCGACATCCTGGGCGTCGGCGTCTCGTTCAAGTTCTAGGGACGAAGCAGGAAGCCGTCCTTGAGCGGATCGGCCGCTTCAGCGCTGAAGCGGGCCGATCCGGTGTAGTAGGATTCGCCCGCAACCTCGACGGTGACGGCCTTGCGGCCGCTCAGCGTCGTTTCGCGAACGACGCGTCCTTCGAAGCGCGCCCCGGTCAGGCTCTCGAATGCGTGCGGCTCGCCAGGTCTCGCGATTCCGCGCGCATGCGCCAACGCCAAACGCGCGGTGACGCCGGAGCCGGTCGGGCTGCGGTCGACCTCGCGTTCGGCAAAGACGCAGACATTCACCGATGCCTTGTCTTTGCCGTCGCCGCCATCGGTCAGGATCGTACCGTAGAGGAAGGCGAGGTCGGCATCGTCCGGATGGTCGAGCGGCACCGCGCGCTTGGCGGCCTGGGTCACCGCGGTCGCCGCATCGACCAAAGTGCGCAACGGCGATCTCGCCATATCGAGACCGAGACGCCGTGCCGGCAGCACCGCGTAGAACGCGCCGCCATAGCCGACATCGACGGTGACGGACCCGAATCCTGCCACCTCGATCGTCCTGTCCAGGGCGGCGGCGAAGGCCGGCACGCTCTCGAAACGCACTCGGCCGGCGCGACCACCCTTCACGTCGACCGCTACCGCAACCGGACCGCAAGGACACTGCAGGACGAAGCGGGTCTCCGGCTCGATCGCCTTCACCCGGCCGGTGTCGACCGCCCAGCGACCGAGCGCGATCGTCGCGTGGCCGCACATGGTCGAGTAGCCCTCGTTGTGCAGGAACAGCACGGCGAAGGCCGCATCCGGATGATCCGCCTCGACCGGAAGGGCGCCGTACATGTCGAAATGGCCGCGCGGCTCGTGCATGAGGCGGCGGCGAAGATGATCGAGTCGGTCGCGAGCGTCTCGCCGCTTCTCCAGCAGCGTCCGTCCTTCCAGCCGGGGATAACCAGAGACGATGATGCGGACCGGCTCTCCCCCGGTATGCATCTCGACCGTCTCGATCGGCGCCTCGCCGATCATCGCCGACCGACGTCGAGACGCCGTTCGAGGTGCAGGCTGTAGCGCGACAGCGCGAAGCAGATCAGCCAGAAGACCACGCCGGCGAAGGTATAGGCCTCGGCGGTCAAGCCGACCCATTTCGGATCGGCCAGCGCCGCATGCACGATGCCGAGCAGGTCGAATAGGCTGACGATGAGGACGAGCGTCGTGTTCTTGAACAGCGCGATGAACTCGTTGACCAGGCCCGGGATCACCATGCGGAGCGCCTGCGGCAGCACGACCAGCCCGGTCGCCGGCCAATACTTGAGGCCCATCGCCGCCGCCGCCTCGTACTGCCCCTTGGGCACCGCCTGAAGGCCGCCGCGCACCACCTCCGCCATGTAGGCCGAGACGACCAGCGCGAGACCGACCAGCGCGCGCACCAGCTTGTCGACGGTGACGCCGGTCGGAAGGATCAGCGGCAGCAGCACGGAAGCCAGGAAGATCACGGTGATGATCGGCACGCCGCGCCAGAACTCGATGAAGGTGACCGAGACGATGCGGATCGCCGGCAGGCTCGCCTGGCGGCCGAGCGCGAGCGCGATCGCCAGCGGCACGGCGATGAGTCCGCCGAAGACCGTCATGAAGGTCGTCAGCATCAGCCCGCCCCAGAGGCGGGTCTCGACGAACGGAAGCCCGGCGACCCCGCCAACCAGGAGCAGGAGCGAAATCGCCGGATAGAGGACGATCGTGCCGAGCGCCCACCAGCCCTTCATCGGCATGCGCGAGAACATTAACGGCACCACGCCGACGGCCAGCAGAAGCGCTGCCAGGTCGACCCGCCATTGCTCCTCGCCCGGATAGAAGCCGTAGATGAACTGGTTGAGCCGCGCCTTGACGAAGACCCAGCAGGCGCCGCCCGGCTGGCAGGCCTCGCGCGTCTCGCCCGACCAGGTCGCGTCGAGGACGCTCCAGTTCAGGACGGGCGGGATGGTCACCCACAGGAAGCCGAGGCAGGCGAGCGTCACCGCCGCGTCGACGGGCGTCGCGAACAGGTTCTTTCGGATCCAGGCAATCCGGGTCATCGGGTCGGCAGCGCCACGGCGCGGTTGTACCAGTTCATCAGGATAGAGACGGCGACGCTCATGATCAGGTAGATCGCCAGCGTGATCGCGATGATCTCGACCGCCTGGCCGGTCTGGTTGAGCGCCGATCCGACGAACACCGAGACGATGTCCGGATAGGCGATCGCCGCGGCGAAGGACGAGTTCTTCACAACGTTGACGTACTGGTTGGTCAGCGGCGGCACGATCACGCGCATCGCCTGGGGCAGCACGACCAGCCGGAGGGTCTGCCGCTCGCTCAAGCCCAGCGCGCGCGCCGCCTGGCGCTGGCCATCCGGCACCGCCTGGATGCCGCCGCGCACGATCTCCGCGATGAAGCCGGCGGTGTAGGTCACCAGCGCCAGAAGGAGCCCGATGAATTCGGGGATCAGGACGACGCCGCCAGCGACGTTGAAACCGCGCGGCTTCGGGATGTCCCAGGTGACGGAAGCGCCGACCACGACCGCCGTCAGCAACGGCAGGCCGATGACCAGCACCGCCCCCGCTTCGATCACCGGGAAGGGTGCGCCGGTTTCCGCCTGACGGCGCACGGCCCAACGGCGGATCAGCACGAAGCCGGCGATGCCGAGTGCCAGCACCGCCGGCACGGCGAGGAAGGCCAGGCCTTCGGTCGGGCTCGGCAGCGTGAGGCCGCGGTTGCTGAGGAAGACGAGGTCGAAGAAGTTGAAGCCCTGACGCGGCGGCGGCAGCGCGCGGATTATCCCGAAGTACCAGAAGAACACGAACAGCAGCAGCGGGATGTTGCGCACGAACTCGACGAAGCCGTAGGCGAGGCGCGAGAGCAGCCAGTTACGCGACAGCCGCGCGATGCCGACGAAGAACCCGAGGATGGTGGCGAAAATGATGCCGAGCACCGAGACCAGCAGCGTGTTGAGCACGCCGACCAGCAGCATCCGCGCATAGGTCGATGCCGGGCCAAAGTCGATCAGCTTCATCGGCAGGTCGATGCCGGCGTTCGACCACAGGAAGCCGAAGCCCGAGGCGATGCCGCCGCGCGTCATGTTCTCGCGCGCGTTGAGGACGAAGTAGCCGACGACCGCAAGCAGGACGACGATGACCAGCGCCTGGCTCGCGACGTCGCGAACCCGCTTGTCGTTGAGGAACGAGGCGACCGGCGACGGGCGCGAGCCCGCCGCCGG
>CAZZLX010000229.1:0-6355 GCA_964655235.1 uncultured Rhizobium sp. | reverse complement strand
GGCGCCGGGTGACGTGATCCTCGGCCTAGCCTCCTCGGGCGTTCATTCGAATGGCTATTCCCTGGTCCGCCGCGTCGTCGCCGACAAAGGCCTCAAGTGGGAGCAGCCCGCGCCGTTCGACCAGCGGCGCTCCCTCGGCGAGGCGCTGCTGACGCCGACCAGGATCTACGTGAAGTCGACGCTGGCCGCGATCCGCGGCGGCGGCGTCAAGTCCATGGCGCACATCACCGGCGGCGGCCTGATCGAGAACCCGCCGCGGGTTTATCCGAAGACCGTCGCTGCCGAAATCGACGGCACCAAGTGGCAGATGCCGCCGGTATTCCGCTGGCTCCAGCGCGAAGGCGGCGTCGATGCCGACGACATGCCGCGGACCTTCAACTGCGGCCTCGGCATGCTGGTCATCGTCGACCCGGCGAAGGCGGCCGAGGCCAAGGCCGCGCTCGAAGCCGCCGGCGAGACCGTCTTCGAGGTCGGCCGCATGGTCGCCCGCAAGGACGAGCCCGTGACGATCGCCAACCTGGAGCGTGCATGGCGCGACTGAGGCTGGGCGTGATGATCTCCGGGCGCGGCAGCAATCTGCAGGCCCTGATCGACGCCTGCCAGGGTCTGGCATTTCCAGCCGAGATCGCCTGCGTGGTCTCCAACGTCCGGGGCGTCCACGGCATCGAGCGCGCCCGCGCCGCCGGCATCCCCGCGGTGGTCGTGCCCCACAAGGGCTATCCCGACCGCGAGAGCTTCGAGGCGGATCTGACGCGCGTGCTCTACGCGCACGGCGTCGACCTGGTCTGCAACGCCGGCTTCATGAGGATCCTGACGCCGTCCTTCTTCGAGCACTGGCCGGACCGGGTGATCAACATCCATCCTTCCCTGTTGCCGGCCTTCCCGGGCCTCAAGACCCATGAGCGTGTGCTCGCCGCCGGCTGCCGCTTCACCGGCTGCACGGTGCATTTCTCCAGGCCCGAGGTCGACGCCGGGCCGATCATCGTCCAGGCGGTAGTGCCGGTGCTCCAGTCGGACACGCCGGAGACGCTGGCCGCCAGGGTCCTGGCCGAGGAGCACAAGATCTATCCGCTCGCGGTCCGCTGGCTGGCCGAGGGCCGGGTCCAGCTCGAGGGCGAACGCGCGATCGTCGCGGAGCCCGATGCTGTCGAGGCGTCGCTGATCAATCCGGCCGGCTAGAAAATCCCGCAGACCTGCGCTATACGCGATCGACCCGCTTTGGGAGGGAGGATTCACGCATGACCGTCGACAGCGACCTCAAGCATCACCAGGACACTTGGCACGCGTTCATCAAGGGATCGATGTGGCTCGGCGGGACGTCCGCCCTGATCCTGGTCCTGATGGCGATCTTCGTCGCCTGAAACGAAACCGCCCGCGCCTCGACGGCGCGGGCGGATCCTTCGAGAGCCTAGAGGCTCAGCCGACGATCTCGGTCTCGGCAAAGAAATAAGCAATCTCGATCTTGGCGTTCTCGAGCGAGTCCGAGCCGTGCACGGAGTTCGCCTCGATCGACTCCGCGTACATCTTGCGGATCGTGCCTTCGGCGGCGTTGGCCGGGTTGGTGGCGCCCATGACCTCGCGGTTCTTCGCGACGGCGTTCTCGCCTTCCAGCACCTGGACCACGACGGGACCCGAGGTCATGAACTTGCAAAGGTCGGCGAAGAACGGCCGCGCCTTGTGGACGGCGTAGAAGCCTTCGGCCTGAGCCTGGGTCAGGCGGACGCGCTTCTGGGCGACGATGCGGAGGCCCGCGCCTTCCAGCACGGCGTTGACCTTGCCGGTGAGGTTCCGGCGCGTCGCGTCCGGCTTGATGATCGAAAAGGTGCGCTCGAGCGCCATCGCTGAACTCCTGGCTTTTACGTCGAATGTCGGTGAGGTGGCAGGCTTATAGCGGCCGTCCATGCGCATCGCAACCAGCCTCGAACAGCGCTAGGCTCGCCAAGTTTCAGGAGGGCGCCCATGAGCAGCGTCGACTACGTCCACGGCTATTCGACCCGCGAGCACCAGCGGCTCCTGGACCAGGCCAGGAGCCTGGTCGAACTCCTGCATTCGGACACGGCGTTCCCGGCGGGAAGCACGGTACTGGAAGCCGGCTGCGGCGTCGGGGCCCAGACCGTGACGATCGCCGCGAACAGCCCAGGCGCCTCCTTCACCTCGATCGACATCTCGACCCGGTCGCTGGCGGCGGCCGAGACGCGGGTCCGCGGCGCGGGCCTGAGCAACGTCACGTTCCGGCAGGCCGACATCTTCGCCCTTCCCTTCGCTCGGGCGAGCTTCGATCACGTCTTCGTCTGCTTCGTGCTGGAGCATCTCCGCGACCCACTCGGCGCACTGGCGCACCTCAAGTCGATGCTGAAGCCGGGCGGATCCATAACCGTGATCGAAGGCGACCACGGCTCGACCTACTTCCATCCCGACGACGGGGACGCGCGCCACGCCGTCACCTGCCTGATCGAGATGCAGGCCCGGCTCGGCGGCAACTCGCTGATCGGGCGCCAGCTCTATCCCCTCCTGACGCGCGCGGGCTTCGCGGCGGTCTCGGTCTCGCCGCGCATGGTCTATGTCGACGGCAGCCGGCCGCAGCTGATCGAGAGCTTCACCCGCAACACGTTCACCGCGATGGTCGAAGGTGTGCGCGAGCAGGCGCTCGCGGCCGGCATCACCGATCCGGAAAGGTGGCAGCACGGCATCGACGGCCTCAATCGTACCGCCGCCGAAGACGGCGTCTTCTGCTACACCTTCTTCAAGGCGCGCGGCCTAAGATCCGACTGACGGAAGGTGCTTGGCCAGGGCCTCGCCGAGCGAGGTCGGACGGATCGGCTTCGCCAGGTAGTCGTCGAAGCCCGCGGCCATGGCCGACTGCCGGTCCTCTTCGAAGACGTTGCCGGTGAGCGCGATGATCGGCGTCTCGCGGTTGGGCCCAGGCTCGGCGCGGATCCGGCGCGTCGCCTCCAGCCCATCCATGTCTGGCATCTGGATGTCCATCAGGATCGCATCGAACGGCCGCGCGAGAGCCGCTTCGACCGCCGCCCGCCCGCCTCCGGCGAGTTCGACCTCGAAACCGAGACCGCCGACCAGCTGGGCGAGCAGCCGCCGGTTCACATCGTTGTCTTCCACCAGAAGGATGCGGGAGCGCCGGTCGACCTGCTCCGGCGCGAGTTCCGGAACCGACGCCGGCTTCGCGGGCGAAGGGGCCGCGGTCGCCGGCAGACGGGCGGTGAACCAGAAGGTGGTGCCGCGACCGACCTCGCTCTCGAAGTCGATCCGGCCGCCCATCGCCTCGACCAGCTGCTTGCAGATCGCGAGACCGAGCCCAGCGCCGCCGAACCTTCGGGTGATCGTCTGGTCGGCCTGGGTGAACTTTTCGAACACATGGGCGCGCAGGTGCTCAGGCATCCCGATCCCGGTATCGGCGACCGAGAAACGGATGAGCTCCGGCTCCGCCGACGGCGCCACCGAAACCCGGACCCCGCCCTGTTCCGTGAACTTGATCGCGTTGGTGATCAGGTTGAGGAGAACCTGGCGCAGTCTCGTCGGATCGCCGAGGCGCCAGCCATCGGCTCCTTCGGCGAGGTCGAGGGACATCGACAGTTCCTTCGCCGCCGCACGCGGCTCGGCCGTCGCAAAGGTCCCGCGCAGCATCTCCGACAGGTCGAAGGGCATTCTTTCAAGGACGATCTGGCCGGCCTCGAGCTTCGACAGATCCAGGATATCGCCCAGCAGCTCGGTCAGCTGCAGAGAGGAGGCGAGCGCCTGGTCGACGAACTGCTTCTGAGCCGGGGTCAGCGATGTCGCCGCCAGCAGATCGACGCCGCTGATGACCGACGCTAGGGGCGTGCGCAGCTCGTGGCTCATCACGGCGAGAAACTCGGACTTGGCCTGGTTCGCGATCTCGGCGCGCCGGCGTGCCGCGCGTGACTCCGCGAACCAACGGAACACGACGAGCGCCGAGCTCAACAGCGTGAGCAGCAGCATGATCGCGAAGGCGCCGACCGCGGCGTAGTCGAGGTCGCTGTAGAAAAGGAAGAAGGCCGCGACCGGAACGAGGACCGCGATCACGAAACCTGCCGCCGCCAGCGGAAGAACCGCGAGCGTCGCGGCCCCTCCGGCGGCGACGCCGGCGATCATGACGCACAAGGTCAGGGTTTCGGCCGGCCCGGCGCCCGGAACGAAGACGAGCGCGCTGCTCCAGAGAAGCCCGCCGAGGGTCGCCCACAGGACCGGCTTGCGCCAGCTCTCGGCGCGCACGGTCGGCGGCAGCACACGGCCGCGGAACCGGATCCATCGCCTGAGCTGGAAGATCGAGAAGGCGCACGCGGTCCCGGCCCAGATCATCACGAGAAGGCGATTGCCGGTGGGCCAGAGCACGCCGGCGATGATCAGCGCATTGACGATGCTGACGGACGCGTTGATCGGCGTCGTCTGCGCCAGAACCTCGAGTTGATCGCGCCGCAACGTCTCGGGATAGAAGGTGTCGAGCCATTTCCGCGGCCACGACGACAGCTCACGCCTCACCCGCGAGCCTCCACGACAGCGTCGGCGAACCCAATTGCGTCCCGATCAAGATGCATGGCTCCAACTGCCCCAGGCATCTCGACCCCGTCAACATCCGGATCGCCGCGCCGAGGTCCGCGGAACCTCCGCTCACGTAGCGTTGAAGACCGGCCAGAGCGCCCTGAGCGCTCCGACTATCCCCGTCAGCACCAGGAGCCACAGCACAACCTGACGGAAATGCTCGGGCGAGCTCCGGCGGAAGGCGCGCTCGCCGAGGAACACGCCGGCCAGCAGGAACGGGATCAGCAGCAGCGCCGTCAGCGTGGTATCGCGCTCCACCAGCCCGCCGGCCGCGGCGAAGGCAAGCGCCGCCGCGTCGGTCACGAAGAAGAAGGCGATGAGCGTCGCGCGCCCGACCGACAGGCTGTCCGTGCGCGTCAAATAGAGAAAGACCAGCGGCGGTCCGGAAAGGCCGGCGACACCGTTCATCACGCCGGCGAGGGCCCCCGTGGCAGCGACGGTCGACCTCGTCGGCACACCGGGCAGGCGGAAGCCGACCAGGAAAAGGCACGCGACCAGCAGGACCGCGATCGAGAGGCCGAGCCTGAGCGCGGTCTGCGACGCGAACCCCAGGATCCAGGTGCCGATCGGCGTGGTCAGGATCGCGGTCGGCAGCAGCAGCTTGAGCCCGCGCCAGTCGATATGGATCCAGAGGCCGGGGAGCTGGCGGAGCGCGACCGTGACGCCGAAGATCAGGACGATGATCACCGCGTCCTGCGGCGCCAGCACCAGCGACAGCAAAGGAATGATCATCAGTCCCATGCCGAAGCCGGAGTATCCCCGGACGACCGCGCAGACCGAGGTCACGGCGGCGGCGAAAGCGAAGGTCCAGTCCATCGACGGAAACTAGGCGCCCTTCTCCCAGCCGCCGGCATCGGTCTGGCGCCAGTAGGTGACCTCGTGCCCCTGGGCCTTGTACGCCTTCCAGTGCTCGCGGGCGCGCGTCACCTGCGTCTCGTCGCGGCCGTCGAAGATCTCGAAGCAGCGCTCGTAGGAGCCGAGCTTCGCCGTCTCCTGGCCGTCGATCAGCATCACGAACTCGGCCTTGTTCGGGTTCTCGTCCTCGGCCGTCAGCCACACCGGCTGGTGCTCGGCGTTGCCGTCCTTCTCGGTGCCGTGCGGCAGGAAGGAATTGGGGTCGAAGGTCCAGAGCTGCGCCGACAGCGCCTCGACCCGCTCGGTCGACCCGGCGAGAACGACCGCGCGCTTGCCCAACGACAGCGCGCGGTCGAGCAGTTTGGCGAGCGCCCAGTCGAGCGACCGGGTGGTCAGGTGGTAGAAACCAACCTCGCTCACGTCGACCCGGCTACTTCGACTCGTAGTAGGTCTTCACCAGATGGTCGAGCAGGCGCACGCCGTAGGCGGTGGCGCCCTTCGGCGTCGTCGGCTTGTCCTTCGACGCCCAGGCCATGCCGGCGATGTCGAGATGCGCCCACGGCACGTCGTTGGTGAAGCGCTTCATGAACATCGCCGCCTTGCACGAGCCGCCGTCGCGGGCGCCGGAGTTCTTCATGTCGGCGATGTCGGAATCCATGCCGCGGTCGTAGCTCTCGGCGAGCGGCATGCGCCACACGCCCTCGCCCGTCGCCTTGCCCGAGGCGACCAGACGGTCGGCGAGCTCGTCGTCGCTGACGAAGGCACCGGCGAACTCGTGGCCGAGCGCGATGATGATCGCGCCGGTGAGCGTGGCGAGATCGATCATGAAGCGCGGCTTGAAGCGGTCCTGGCAGTACCAGAGCGCGTCGGCCAGCACTCCCCAGATGCAAGTCGAGCAGATGAAAGCGCAGAGCGAAGCGCAGCT
>CAZZLX010000228.1:0-6363 GCA_964655235.1 uncultured Rhizobium sp. | reverse complement strand
CTTGCCGAGAAGGTCGAAGTGACCGGTTCCGGCGCGCATCCCTTCTACAAGTGGATCGCGGCCGAGCTCGGCGAAGGGGCCGCGCCGCGCTGGAACTTCTACAAGTACCTGATCGGGCCGGACGGCAGGATCGCCGGCGCCTGGCCGTCGACGGTCAACCCGACCTCGGCCTCGATCACCAAGGAAATCGACAAGCTGCTGACCCGATGAGGTGCCTCATGCTGCGTTCCTTCGCTCTCGCTCTCACGATCGCGCTGCCGCTCTCTGCGTTCGCGATGGGCACCGGCCCGGCGCCGTCGTCGCTCGCCAATCCCGACTACGCCCAGGCCGAGAAGCTTATCAAGGAGTGGAAATACGCGGAGGCGATCCCGCTCCTGCAGAAGGTGGTCAAGGACGAGCCCAAGAACGCGGATGCCTACAACCAGCTGGGCTACGCGTACCGCAAGATGAACAAGCTTCCCGATGCGCGCACCCACTACGCCAAGGCGCTCGAGCTCGAGCCCGAGCACAAGGGCGCGCTCGAATACCAGGGCGAGATGTATCTCATGCTCGACGACGTGAAGTCGGCGGAGACCAACCTCGCCAAGCTCGACAAGCTCTGCACCTTCGGCTGCAGCGAGTACACCGACCTCAAGAAGGCGGTCGAGGAGTACAAGAAGCGCAAGGGCATCAGCTCGTAGCGACTCGCGTTCTCCCGCTTTGCGGGCGGGGAATCACCTTATCAACGGCACCACGACCTCGCGCCAGCGCGCGAGCTTGCGCTCGAACGGCATGCCGGCGTGGGCGGGGCTCGTCGACGGCAGGATGGTCCGCGGCAGCGTCGTACGCGCCGGTGACAGCGTCGGCACCGCGAGCCGCTCGAACAGTTTCGCCGACGTGTTGCCGTTGAAGCAGATGCCGCGGATCGCGGGGTGCTTCTTGAAAAACGCCTCGAACCTGTTCGGGGTCACGCTCGACACGACGATCGCGGAATCGAGGCTCCCCGGCCTTTCCGCGGCCCCACAGGTGTCCCAGAGCGCGATCTTCGCCGCCCTCAATCGCTCCAGGCGCTCCTCGTAGGGAACCTCGCGTCCCGCGCCGGCGATCTCGGCCATGATCCGCCAGAAGGCGTTCTGCGGCTGGGCATAGTATTGGCGCATCGCCAGCGACATCGCGCCCGGCAGCGATCCCAGGATCAGAACGCGGGCGTCGGGCGCCGAGACCGGCGGGAAGCTCCTGGATCTCATGCGGGCGAAAGGTTCATGCTCGGCTCGGCGTTCCGCGACCGCAAGAGGGGCCCCGATGGTGTTCTGGAGTCTAACCGCGCTCGACCTGGCGGCGCTCGCGCTCTTTCTCTGCTGCTGGCTCGGATACGCGCCCGTGGTCGGCTGGAGCAGCAGCCGGCACCAAGTGATCGCCAGCGCGCGGGGCGACCACCGCCGCGCCTGGATGTTCGAGCTGCTCGGGCGCGAGGTGAAGATCGCCGACGCGACGATCATCGGCCAGATCATGAGCACGGCCTCGTTCTTCGCCTCCACCACGGTGATCCTGATCGGCGCGCTGATCGGCGTCGTCGCCACGCTCGGCCATGCCGCGCCGCCGTCGCCCGCCGCCTGGCTCGCGATCGGCGAACCCTCGGCGATCGAGATCAAGCTGGTTCTGGTCATGGTCGTCGCGGCCTTCGCGTTCCAGAGCTTCACCTGGGCGATCCGGCAGGCGAACTTCGCCGCCATCGCGATGGGCGCGGCGCCGCCTATCGAGGAGCTCGACGACGACCGCCGACGGCGCCTCGCCGACCACATGGCGACGATCATCACCAGCGTCGGCGACTCCTACGACAGCGGCATCCGCTCCTACTATTTCGCGCTCGCCGCGGTGACCTGGGTGGTCAGCCCGATCCTGATGATCCTGGCGACCGTCGGCGTGGTCGCGGTCATGCTGCACCGCCTGACCCACTCACGGACCGCGGTCGCCCTCGACGACATCGCCCGGGTGCGGGCAGGCTGAAACGGGAGCATCCGCGGCCATTGACAGCCACCCTTCACCGGCGGCATAAGTCGCCTCCCACTGCCCAGGTGGCGGAATTGGTAGACGCGCAGGTTTCAGGTACCTGTGGCCGCAAGGCTTTGGAAGTTCGAGTCTTCTCCTGGGCACCATCGATCCGATGAGCATCACTCTCCATAAGGGCGACCTGCCGGACGGCCTCAGCCTGGGGCCGGTGGTGGCGATCGACTCCGAGACGATGGGGCTCAATCCGGGTCGCGACCGGCTCTGCCTGGTCCAGCTCTCCTCCGGCGACGGCACCGCGCACATGGTCCAGATCCAGCAGGGCCAGACCAGCGCGCCGAATCTCGGCCGCATGCTGACCGACCCGGCGACGACCAAGCTGTTCCACTTCGCGCGCTTCGACATCGCGATGTTCAAGCGCTACCTAGGCGTCGTCACCCAGCCGCTCTACTGCACGAAAATCGCGTCCAAGCTGACGCGCACCTACACCGATAGGCACGGGCTCAAGGATCTCTGCAAGGACGTGCTCAACGTCGAGCTTTCCAAGCAGCAGCAGTCGTCGGACTGGGGTGCCGCGAACCTCACGGACGAGCAGCTCAAATACGCCGCCTCCGACGTGCTGTATCTCCACAAGCTCAAGGACAAGCTCGACGCCGTGCTGGTCCGCGAGGGCCGCATGGAGATCGCGCAGGCCTGCTTCCGCTTCCTGCCGACCCGCGCCGAGCTCGACCTGCTCGGGTGGGACGACGAGGACGACATCTTTTCGCACTGAGCGTTGCGTCGGAAGACGGGCCTCGATGGCCTTTCCGCGCGCTGGCCCGGCACCTGACCAACAGCCCGAAGCGCTATAGCAAGCTCGCCGAGGATCGAAGTCCGGCTAGAAGGCCTTGCCTCCCCCGGCTTGGACCGGGGGAGGGGTTCAACAGGTCCGCTTTCTACGTGACCCCGCCCCCAAGGCCCGAGGGACGGAGGTGGCCAGCCAGGTGATGGAGCGACACCGGGCGGCCTCGGACGGCCTTCGGCTAGAACGAAGGCTGGCGAAAGCCCCGAATCAGGGGCATACTTAGCCTAAGAGCAAGAAGCGTGCCGAGCCCTCCGGACGGGTCGCGCAACATTCTTGCCCACACATCGAAAAGACCTTAGGAAGCCCTGGTGCGGCCGAACCCCAAACCATCGCGGATCGCCGAAGCCGAGCCCGGCCGCCGGGTCCTCGCGCTGGAAGCCGATGCGCTCCTGAGCCTCGCCGATAGCCTGGCCGAGGAGGCCGGCGCCGCCGCCTTCGCCCGCGCCATCGAGCTGATGGGGGCCGCAACCGGCCGGGTCATCGTTTCCGGGATGGGCAAGTCCGGCCATGTCGCCCGCAAGATCGCCGCGACCATGGCCTCGACCGGCACCCCGGCGCAGTTCGTCCACCCGGCCGAGGCGAGCCATGGCGATCTCGGCATGATCGCCAAGTCGGACGCAGTGCTGGCCCTTTCCAATTCCGGTGAGACGCCCGAGCTCGGCGACCTCATCGCCTACACACGGCGCTTCGACATCCCGCTGATCGCGATGGTCGGCAAGGCGCCGTCGGCGCTGGCCGATGCGGCCGACGTCGCGCTCGTGCTGCCCAAAGTGCCGGAGGCCTGCCCGCTCGGTCTCGCACCCACGACCTCGACCACCCTGATGATGGCGCTCGGCGACGCGCTCGCCGTGGCGCTGCTCGAACGCCGCGGCTTCTCCGCCGACGACTATCGCCAGCTGCATCCGGGCGGAAAACTCGGCGCCCGCCTGCTCAAGGTCGAGGACCTGATGCACAAGGGTCCGGAAATGCCGCTGATCGGCACCGACGCGCGCATGTCGGACGCGGTGCTGGTGATGACCGAGAAGCGTTTCGGCTGCGTCGGCGTGGTCGAGCCGCCGACTGCGAACGGCAAGCTGGTCGGGCTCGTCACCGACGGCGACCTTCGCCGCCACATGGCGCCGGATCTCCTGGAGCAGAAGGTCCAGAAGGTGATGACGCGCGGACCTTGGACGATCGCGCCTCGCCTTCTCGCCGCCGAGGTGCTGAAGGAGATGAACGACCGCAAGCTCTACCGCGCCTTCGTGGTCGAGGACGGGCGCCCGGTCGGCATCGTCCATATCCTCGACCTGCTGCGCGCCGGAGTCGCCTGAGAGCGCCATGGCCGCGAGCAAGCCCATCGCCCAGCCCCCGCAGAAGCCGCCGCGCGTGACGCTCGCGTCGGTGGCGCCGCGGCTGGGCCCGATCGAAGTCGGGCGGCGGATGTCCTCCCGCGCGGTCACCGTGCTCAAGGTAACGCTGCCGCTGATCGCGCTCGTGCTGCTTGGCCTCGTGCTCGCCTGGCCGCAGCTCAACCCCGATCCGCGCGAGTTCCGGCTGAGTTCCACCAATCTCGGAACGGACATCGCGACCGACGCCTCGCGCATGCTGAAGCCCCGCTATGTCGGCACCGACGACGACAACCAGCCCTTCTCGGTGATCGCCGACACCGCGACGCATGCGGGATCCGCCGACCGCATCCTGCTCGCCAGCCCCAAGGCCGACGTCACGATGAAGGACGGAAGCTGGGTCGCGGTGAACGCCAAGGAAGGGCTCTACGACCGCATCGCCCAGACGCTCGGCCTTCGCGGCGACGTCCAGGTCTTCCACGATGCCGGCTACGAGTTCAGGACAGAGTCGGCCGACATCGACATGCACGCCAACGTCGCGCGCGGCGACAAGGCCGTCGAAGGCCAGGGGCCCTTCGGCCACATCCAAGCGGAAGGCTTCGAGATCCTCGACAAGGGCGGGCGCATCGTCTTCACCGGCAAGGCGCGGCTCGAGCTTCGCCCCGAGGCGGCCAAGCCGAAGGCGAAGCGATGAGGATCTCGCTTCCCGCCCTGCTGCTCGCGACGCTGCTGGCGCATCCGGCCGCGGCCCAGCTCGGCCTCGCCGCCGGCAACTCCAACCAGCCGATCCAGGTCGACGCCGACAACGGCATCGAGTGGCTGCGCGACCAGAACGTCTATGTCGCCCGCGGCAATGCCAAGGCCAGCCGCGGCGGCGTCACCGTCAACGGCGACACGCTGACCGCCCGCTATCGAGCCAAGGGCGAGGGCGGCAGCGAGATCTATCAGCTCGAGGCGCAGGGCAACGTCCGCATCGTCTCGGCCAACGAGAACATCGTCGCCGACCGCGCCGTCTACGACGCCGACCAGGGCGTGCTGGTGATGACCGGCAAGAACCTGAAGCTCACGACCAAGCAGGACGTGATCACCGCCCGCGACAGCCTTGAATACTGGGAGAAGCGGCAGCTCGCGGTCGCCCGCGGCAATGCCGAGGCGACGCGCGACAAGAAGAAGATCCGCGCCGACGTGCTTTCGGCGCAGCTCGTCGAGGGCGCGAACAAGGAGCTGAAGCTCCGCCGCGTCGATGCCTTCGGCAACGTCGACGTCCGCACCGACCAGGAAGTGGCGAAGGGCGAGAAGGGCGTCTATCAGATCGAGCAGGGCACCGCGACCCTGATCGGCAACGTTCGCATCACCCGCGGGCAGAACCAGCTGAACGGAGAAGTCGCCGAAGTGAACCTGAACACCGGCGTCTCGCGACTTCTGCCGGGCCCGCAGGGATCCGCTCGCGTGCGGGCCCTGGTGGTGCCGAACCGCGACCCGCAGCAGCCGCAACCGCAGGCGAAGCCCGGCGGATGAGCGACAAGCAGCCTCCCCGCCCCGACGCCCAGCGTCCCGGCCCGCGCCTCGTCTCTGCCAATGCGGGACTCGTCGCGCGCAACCTCGGCAAGCGCTTCAAGAAGCGCCCGGTGGTGCGCGATGTCTCGGTCTCGGTGCAGCGCGGCGAGGTGGTCGGACTGCTTGGCCCCAACGGCGCCGGCAAGACCACCTGCTTCTACATCATCACCGGGCTGATCGCGCCGGACTACGGCCTGATCCAGCTCGACGGCCAGGACATCACCGACCTGCCGATGTACCGCCGCGCGCGCCTCGGCATCTCCTACCTGCCGCAGGAGGCGTCGATCTTCCGCGGCATGACGGTCGAGGCGAACGTCCGCGCCGTGCTCGAAGTGGTCGAGCCCGAGCTCGATCGCCGCCAGGCGATGCTGGACGACCTGCTCGCCGAGTTCTCGATCAGCCATCTCCGCCGCACGCCGGCGCTGGCGCTCTCCGGCGGCGAGCGGCGCCGCGTCGAGATCGCGCGCGCGCTCGCCTGCCAGCCGAGCTTCGTGCTGCTCGACGAGCCGCTCGCTGGCATCGATCCGATCGCGGTCAACGACATCCGCGACCTGATCAAGCACCTCAAGGACCGCGGCATCGGCGTGCTGATCACCGATCACAATGTCCGCGAGACGCTCGACATCGTCGACCGCGCCTACATCCTTCACG
>CAZZLX010000227.1:0-6370 GCA_964655235.1 uncultured Rhizobium sp. | reverse complement strand
CAGCTTCGGCATGTCCATGTCGCCGAAGTAGTCGTAAGAGCCGCCGGAGACCTTGTGGTACGGGTGGTCGGCCTTCCACTGGCGGTTGATCGAGAACAGCACGTCGTCGGCGTTGAAGTCGCGCGTCGGCTTGAACGTGTTCGACGACTGGAACTTCACGTTCCGGCGGAGCTTGAAGGTGAAGGTCTTGCCGTCCTCGGAAACGCTCCAGGATTCGGCCAGACCGGGCACCACCTTGGTCGAGCCGCGCTCGAACTCGACGAGGCGGTTGTAGACGTGGAAAGCCGCGTCGAACGACGTGCCGGTGGTGTTGATCTGCGGGTTGAAGTTCTCAGGGCTGCCTTCCGAGCAGTAGACCAGCGTCGCGGCATTCGCGCCACCCGCAATAGCCAGCGCCACCAGCGCTCCCGCGGCGAGCGGGATCAGGTTTCTGACGACCACGTTGTCTCTCCTATTCATGATCGACCCCGTCGCATAAGGCGGGGTTCTATAAGCGATTGTTATACGCCCCGGTCCCTACCCGCGTCACGGGAACGTTGCGGCCGCGGGCCGCCGACGCCATGCTCCGCGTATCCGCCGCATATCCATCAAAGGCTCAGATGTTCTATCAGCCCCAGCTCCGCGATCACGGCCTGCGCCACGATCCGTTCAAGGCCCTCGTGGTCCCGCGCCCGATCGGCTGGATCTCAAGCCTCGACGCTGAGGGGCGGCCGAACCTGGCGCCCTACAGCTTCTTCAACGCGATGGCCGCGGACCCGCCGGTGGTGGTGTTCGGCACCTCGCTCCGGCCGCGCGAGACCGCCCGCAAGGACAGCCAGGCCAACATCGAGACGACCGGCGAGTTCGTGGTCAACCTCGCGACCGAGGCGCTCAAGGATCCGATGAATGCCAGCGCGGCCTCGCTTCCCGCCGGCGCCGACGAGTTCGCCCATGCGGGCCTGAAGACGCTGCCGTCGCGCCTGGTGAAGCCGCCGCGAGTCGCGGCGTCTCCGGTCGCGCTCGAATGCCGCCACCTCAAAACCGTCGAGCTTCCCTGCGACGATCCGGGGCGCGCGAACTACGCCGTCTTCGGCCAAGTGATTGGCATTCATATAGATGATGGGCTGATCGCAGACGGGAAGGTCGACATCCTCCGCTGCCGCCCCTTGGCGCGGCTCGGATACATGGACTACACGGTGGTCGACAGCGTCTTCGCGATGGACCGGCCGGCCTAGAGGAAACCCGCGCAGGAAACCCCGGCGGTGCCGTGGCAAGGATGCGATCGAACCGTCAACCGACCATCAATCTGCCTCAATCGCCCGGCAGGCTGCTGGCCGACCTGGGGAAAAGGGACTGCACCATGCGTCGAATTCTGATCCTGGCGAGCCTCGCCCTCGTCGCCGTGTTCGCAACCGCCGCAACGGCGCCTGCCGAGGCCCGCACGCGCGTCGGCATCGGCCTCAACTTCGGCTTCCCGGGCCCCTACTACTACGGCCCCGCCTATCCCTACTACCCGGCCTATTACTATGCACCGCGTCCGGTCTATTACGCCCCGGCCTATGTGGCACCGGCTGCGGTCTACTCCGCGCCGCCCGCCGGCAACGTGATCCGCGAGGGCCGGGACTCCGCCGGCAACTACTGCCGCGAGTACCAGAGCAGCACCACGATCGACGGCCGTCCGGTCCCGACCTACGGCACCGCCTGCCTGCGTCCCGACGGATCCTGGCAGATCGTCAACTGATCGGGCGCATTCCCCGACGTTCGAGAAGGCCGGGCTCGCCCCGGCCTTCTTCGTTTCTGCGGTACCAAGATGCCGCTTCCACAGGCGGCCGAACGCCCCCGTCTCCGTGTTTCACATGCCCGATGGTGCCCTTGTGGCGGCGGAAATCGCGTGCCTAGGATTGTCGGATAAGAAAAGTCGTAAACGCTCTCGGCTTCATCCCCCGTCCACGGAGACCCACTAAATGACCCGATCCAGGCTTCCGCTCCTCATGTCGGCCGCCGCCGTCTCGGCGCTGCTGGCCGGCAGCCCCGCCCAGGCCCAGACCACCCTCAAGGTGATCCCGCAGGCCGACCTCAAGTCGTTCGATCCGGTCTGGAACACCGCGGCGATCACGCAGAACCACGCGTACATGGTGTTCGACAACCTGTTCGGCCTCGATGCCAACATGCAGCCGAAGCCGCAGATGGTGGAGTCCTACACGGCGTCGCCAGACGGGCTGACCTACAAGTTCACGCTCCGCTCCGGCATGAAGTATCACGACGGCTCGGCCGTCACGGCCAAGGACGTCGTCGCCTCGCTGGTTCGCTGGAGCAAGAAGACGACCGACGGCGCGGCGTTGGTCAGCCGCGCAGGCTCGATGACCGCGACGGGCGAGCTCACCTTCGAGATCGTGCTGAAGGAGCCGTTCGGGCCGATCCTCGATGCCTTCTCCAACCCGATCCTGCCGCCCTTCGTCATGCGCGAGAAGGATGCGCAGACCGATCCGGGCACTCAGATCTCGGAAGCGATCGGCTCCGGCCCCTTCATTTTCGCCAAGGACGAGTGGGTCCCCGGCGCCAAGGTCGTCTACAAGAAGAATCCCGCCTACAACGCGCGCAAGGAGCCGACCGACGCCTATACCGGCAGCAAGGCGGCGAAGGTCGACCGCGTCGAGTGGACCTACATCCCCGATCCGCAGACCGCGACCCAGGCCTTCATCCGCGGCGAGGCGGACATCTTCGAGATCCCGCCGATCGACATGCTGCCGCTCCTGAAGAAGGATCCGAACATAACGGTCGAGGTCTTCAACAAGCCAGGCGTGCACGGCATGGTGCGGTTCAACGCGCTGCATCCGCCGTTCAACAATCCCAAGGCGCGCCAGGCCTTCATGATGGCGGTGGACCAGAAGCAGTACCTGGCCGGCATGATCGGCAACCCGGAATACGAGAAGGAATGCTACGCGGTCTTCCAGTGCGGCTCGCCCAACGAGACGACGGCGGGATCGGAGCCGTTCCAGAAGCCGAACATCGAGCGTGCCAAGCAGCTCATGAAGGAAGCGGGCTATGACGGCCGACCCGTCATCGTGCTCGACCCGACCGATCAGCAGATCATTCACAATATCTCGATCATGGCGGCGCAGACGCTGAAGGACATCGGCGTCAACGTCGACCTGCAGGCTACCGACTGGGCGACCGTGACCACGCGGCGCGGCCAGAAGGCGGCGCCCGGCCAGGGATCGCAGGGCTGGAACATCTTCACCACCTGGTCCTCCTCGGCGGTGATGCAGAGCCCGGTGACCAACTTCGCGCTGCCGACGCCGTGCGACGGCTCGAACTGGTTCGGCTGGACCTGCGACGAGGAGCTCGACAAGCTCCGCAAGGCCTACATCCCGCTGACTGACCCCGCCCAGCGCAAGGCCGCGATCGAGGCGATCCAGAAGCGCTTCTACGAGGTGATGCCCTACGCGATCACCGGCCAGTTCCAGTCGCCGGTGGCTTATCGCAAGAACGTCGTCGGCATTCCGAAGACGCTCGTCCTCACGAGCTGGAACACCGAGAAGAAGTAGGCATGGAGGCGAGCCGGGCGGCGAACGTTGCCGCCCGGCGACCCCGATGTCCCGCTACATGGTTCTCGATCTCGCCGGCGCGGTCGCCCGCGTCGAGATGGATTTCGAGAACGCGCCGGTCACCTGCACGACGATCTGGGACCTGCTGCCCCACGAGGCCCAGGGCGGACATGCGCTGCAGTCCGGCACCAACTGCGCCTTCCATTTCGATCCCTCGGTGCTGATCCCCGAGGAAAACACGACCGCCCAGCTGCTCAAGGGCGACGTCGTCTTCATCCACTACGATCCACGCGAGCGCTACAACAACCCACGCGGCGTCAGCGAGGTGGTCTGGGCCTATGACCGCTTCAACGCGACCCGCTCGCCCGGAAAGATCCACGAGGTAGTCGGCAACTGGTTCGGTCGTCTCGTCGGCGACTGGAGCGGCTTCGCGCGCATGAGCGCCCGGCTCGGAGCCGAAGGCAAGAAGCCGATCAAGGTCACGAAGGCGGAGGGGTGATGGCGCGCTTCCTGATCTTCAAGCTCGAGGGCGCCGAGGCGCGAGCGCGCCTCTTCTACGAGCTCGCGCCCGAGACCTGCAAGCTGGTCTGGTCGCAGTTGCCGGCGACCGGACCGTGCGGCCATGTATTGCTCGCCGGCACTGCCTGCGCGCTGGAGCTGAACCCCAAGCTCGATGTCCCGGCCGAGAACCAGACCGGCCTGATCCATCCGGGCGACATCTGGTTCACGCATTACCCGGAGCGCTGGCGGCTGGGCTTCCCCCAGGCGGAGAGCCGCATCACCTGGGCCTACGACCGCTTCTGCCAGCCCCGCGTGCCCGGCCGCATGACGCCCGAGTATCCGAACGTATTCGCCGAGTTCATCGGCGACGCGAGCGCCTTCTTCAAGGCGTGCTCCGACACGTTCTACGGCGGCCGGAAGCCGGTCACGATCTCCGGGCTTGAGGCCTGAGCTCGATCGTCATCCCCGCCGTCAGGTTCTCCTGAACGAATCCGACGACGCGATCGCGGAACAGATCCGTGTGCGCGCTCGCCAGCTTCTCGGCCGCATCCGCCCGGCCGGAGGCGATCGCCTCGATCATGCGGCGGTGCTCGTCGACGATGGCCTTGCCATGCTGGTTCGGGTTGCGGCCCCTCGGCGGATCGTAGACCAAAGCCAGGTGCGAGAGCCGCATGCCCTGGTTCAGGAGGTCGCAGAAGAAGCGCGCGAGCCAAGGGTTGCCCGACGCATCGGCGATCGCGGCGTGGAAATCGAAGTTGGTCTTCGCCATCGCCTTGGCGTCGCCCTTGCGCGCCGCCTCTTCGAAGGCCTTGCCGGTTGATTCGATGCGCTTCACGTCGGCGGGTCGGCGACGTGCCGCGGCAAGACGCGTCATCGCCCGCTGGCAGAGATCGAAGGCCTCGAAGAAGGCGCGCACCTCGTCGAGCGAGATCGAGGCGACGCGTGCGCCGCGGTTCGGCGTCATCGTCACCAGGCCCTCGGAGGCGAGGCGAATGATCGCTTCCCTGACCGGCGTCCGCGACATGCCGAGGGAGGCGACCAAGGCTCCCTCGTCGAGATCCGATCCAGGGGCCAGGGACAGGGAGAGAATCCGCTCCCTCAAGGCTTGATAGGCCGCTTCGCCGCCGGCGCCCTTGGATCGCTTGACCGACATACCGGGCCTGCTCATACTGCATACACCGTGTATTCATTTTGCGAGGACGGATGTCCTGGTTCATCGGGGTCGACGTCGGCGGAACCTTCACCGACTTCCATTGCCTCAACGAACTAACAGGCGAAGCCTTCGTCCACAAGGCGCCGTCGACGCCGGACAACCCGGCGCGCGCCATCGTCAACGGCGTGCAGGCGGTGGCCGAGCGGCTCGGCGTCGACTTCACCAAGATTCGCCGGCTCGCCCATGGCACCACGGTCGCGACCAACGCGCTGATCCAGCGTCGCGGCGGCAAGGTGGCGCTGGTGACGACCAAGGGCTTTCGCGACCTCTTGGAGATCGGCCGGCAGATTCGCCCGCACATGTACTCGCTTCAGGAGGACCATCCCGAGCCGCTGGTACCGCGCCACTGGCGCTTCGAGGTCGCCGAGCGCATGACCGCCAGCGGCGCCGCCGAGACGCCGCTGGACGAGAGGGATCTCGCGAAGACGGCCGAAGCGATCAAGGCGGCGAAGGTCGACGCGGTCGCGGTGGGATTCCTGTTCTCCTTCCTCAATCCCGAGCACGAGCGGAAGGCGGCCGAAGCCCTGGCCAAGGCGCTCCCCGGCATACACGTCTCGCGCTCGTCGGAGGTGCAGCCCGAGTTCCGCGAATACGAGCGCTTCTCGACGACGGTGCTGAACGCCTATCTGCAGCCGGTGCTGGCGCGCTACCTCGCCGATCTCGGCGATCAGGTCGGCAAGCTCTCCGACAAGATCCAGATCGGCATCAACCAGTCTTCCGGCGGGTTGATGTCGATCGGCCGCGCGCATCGCTTCCCGGTCCGCACCGCGCTGTCCGGCCCCGCCGCCGGCGCGGTCGGCGCGATCCATGTCGCCAAGCTCTCCGACCGGCCGAACGTGGTCACGCTCGACATGGGCGGCACCTCGGCCGATGTCGCCTTGATCCGCGACTACGGCACGGACACCGCTCATGACCGCCAGGTCGGCGGCTTCCCGGTGCGCCTGCCGATGATCGACATCAACACGATCGGCGCCGGCGGCGGCTCGATCGCGTGGTTCGCGCCGGACGGGCTGCTGAAGGTCGGCCCGACCAGCGCCGGCGCCGTGCCGGGTCCGGCGTGCTACGGCCTCGGCGGCAAGGAAGCCGCCGTCACCGACGCCAACCTAGTGCTCGGCCGCCTGAGCCCGCG
>CAZZLX010000226.1:0-6381 GCA_964655235.1 uncultured Rhizobium sp. | reverse complement strand
CTTCGCCGCCGGTTTCGCCGTCCGTCCGCTGGGCGCGCTGGTGTTCGGCCGCATTGGCGACCTCGTCGGCCGCAAGTACACCTTCCTCGTGACGATGACCCTGATGGGCGTCGGCACCTTCTTCATCGGGGTGCTGCCCTCCTATGGCCAGTGGGGCATCCTCGCGCCGATCCTGCTGATTACGCTGCGCCTCGTTCAGGGCCTGGCGCTCGGCGGCGAATACGGCGGTGCGGCGATCTACGTTGCCGAGCACGCGCCCCCCGGCAGGCGCGGGTTCTACACGTCGTGGATCCAGACCACCGCGACGCTCGGCCTGTTCATGGCGCTGCTGCTGATCCTCGGCGTCCGAACCGTGATGGGTGAAGAGGCGTTCGGCGACTGGGGCTGGCGCGTGCCGTTCCTGCTCTCGATCTTCCTGCTGGCGGTCTCAATCTGGATCCGTCTGCAGCTGAACGAGTCGCCAGTGTTCCAGCGGATGAAGGAAGAGGGCAAGAACTCCAAGCGCCCGCTTTCCGAGGCTTTTGGTCAGTGGTCGAACGCCAAGATCGCGCTGCTGGCCTTGCTCGGCGCCACTGCCGGCGAAGCGGTCATCTGGTACGGCGGACAGTTCTACGCGCTGTTCTTCCTGACCCAGACGATCAAGGTCAATCCCACGACGGCGCAGATCCTGATCGCCGTCTCGCTCGCCATCGGCACGCCCTGCTTCATCCTGTTCGGCTGGCTCTCCGACAAGATCGGCCGCAAGCCGATCATGCTGGCGGGTTTCCTGCTCGGCATCCTGTGCTACGCGCCGGTGTCGCCGCTCAACGTGTTCAAGGGCATCACGCACTTCGCCAATCCGGCGCTCGAGGCCGCGCAGGCCGCCTCGCCGGTGATCGTGATCGCCGATCCGAACACGTGCTCCTTCCAGCTCAAGCTGACCGGCACCGAGACCTACACGTCGCCATGCGACGTGGCCAAGTCGGCGCTGGTCGCGCTGTCGGTGAACTACAAGAACGAGGCGGCGCCCGCCGGCTCGCCGGCCGTCGTCAAGGTCGGCGACGAGGCGATCCCGACGACGACGCCGGAGTTCGCCAAGGTCCTGGGCGCGGCGATCACCAAGCACGGCTATCCGGCCGCGGCTGATCCCGCGAAGATCAACACGACGATGACCGTCGTTCTGCTGGTCATCCTGGTGATCCTCGTGACGATGGTCTATGGCCCGATCGCCGCCTGGCTGGTCGAGCTGTTCCCGACCAGGATCCGCTACAGCGGCCTCTCGCTGCCCTACCACATCGGCAACGGCTGGTTCGGCGGCTTCCTGCCGGCGACCGTGTTCGCGATCGTGGCGGCGACCGGCGACATCTATTCGGGTCTCTGGTACCCGGCGGTCATCGCCCTGATGAGCCTCGTGGTCGGCTTCCTGTTCCTGCCGGAAACCAAGGACATCGACATCACGCAAGACTAGCCTTCTCGAGGGCATGGCCCTCGCTTCCGGCCCCTGCCTCCGACCGAGGCAGGGGCCGTTCTCTTTCCGGGGGACTCCTCGGACGCCGTTGCAAGTGCTGCCGGCGCAGGCTACATCCGACCGGTCTCACGCTGCGCGGAGGGTCCGGTGTCTGTGCTTCGGCGGCTGCCGATCCGACGTCGGCTCCGGATCGCGACCCTCGCTTCCGCTCTCGGCATCGCGCTTGGCGTCGCGGCCATGGCGACCGACGCGATGCCGCTCGCAATCCTTGCCGCTTTCCTCGTCGTCTGTGCCGCGGCCTATCTGGCGCTTCTCGGCGATCGCCTCGTCGCCGACGTCGAGGCGACGCGAGGCGCGGTCCTCGCTGCCGGAAGCGATGGCCGGCTGCCGCCGCTTCGCAGCGACATGCGGCCGCTGACAGAGGTCGCCGAACTCAGGGACGCGATCTCGCGGCGGCTTTCCGATGTCGCGACCGTCGTCGGGAATCATCAGCTGATCCAGGTCATCGCCGCTCTTCCGGACGCGGTGATCGTGGCGACACCGGAAGGCCTGGTCAGCGCGGTAAACCATCCTGGTCGCCTCGTCTTCGGCAAGGATCGCGACGTGGTGGGCACCAGCCTGTTCGGCCGCCTGTCGCGTCAGAGTCTCTCCGGGGCGTTGCGTAGCGCGGAGCGGAGCGGCCGGCCGTGCGCGTCGCGGATAGACACGGTCGATGGTGAAACCCTGCCGGTCGTCATTGCGTCTCTGGGTGACGCGACCGGCTTCGTCCTGCTCGTGAGGAGGGATGACGTCCCTGTCGACCACCGGGCCGAGATCGAAATCGATCTCGGTCTGCACGAGGTTCCGCCGCGGGTCCCGCCGCCGGAGGCTTCGACGCCTCTCGTCGACCTGCCGGTCCTGGTCCTCGATACCGAGACGACCGGACTGCTTCCGGAGTCCGACCGCATCGTCGCGATCGGCGCCGTCCGCATGCACGGGCCGCGACTGTTCCGTCGTCGGACGATCGACATGCTGGTGCGGCCGGGGCGTCCCATTCCGCTCGCGGCCTCCGCGGTGCATCGGATCACCGATGCGATGGTCGCCGACGCCCCGGAGATCGCCGAGGTCTGGCCGCAGGTGTTGGAGGCGCTCGACGGCCTTGCGGCGGTCGGGCATCACATCGACTTCGATCTGGCGATGCTGAAGGCCGCGGCGGAGAGAAATGGTCTTCCATGGCTCGAGCCGCTTGCACTCGATACCGCAAGGCTCGCGGCCGCGCTCGATCCGACGGAAAGGGATCTCGATCTCGCCGCGGTCGCGCAGCGGTACGGCGTCTTCGCCACGGGACGTCATACCGCGCTCGGCGACAGCTTGGTGACCGCTGAGATCTATGTCCGCATACTGCCGCGCCTGCTGGATCGCGGCATCGTCACGCTGGGCGATGCCATTCGTTTCGGCGAGACGGCGACGGCGGTCGTTGCCGCTCAGCGGGCCACGGCATGGGGGCGGCGATGAACCTCGCTGACGATCCGGCGCTGCGTCGGATCGACGTCTTCGCCTATCGGCATTGCGTGTCGGAATTGATGACCCGGCCTTTGGTCACCGTCGAGCCCGAACGAACGCTGTCCGAAGCGGCGCATCTGATGACGTCCCGCGGGGTGAGCTCGCTGGTCATCGCCGACCAGGATGGGCGTCCTGTCGGCATCATCACCGAGCGTGATCTCACACGCGCTGTGGCCGCTGTAAATCTTGCAGCGAAAGTTGGGTCGCTCGCCTCCGCGCCGGTTGCGACGGTCGGATCGGACGAGTTCGCCCATGTGGCGATCGCGCGGCTCGACCGACTTGGCTATCGCCATCTCGTGGTCGTCGCAGGGGACGGCCGCGCGGTCGGCATGGTCACCATGCGCTCGCTGCTCCATCGTCGGGTATCGGCTGCGCTCGTCCTCGGCGACGAAATCGAGGCGGCGAAGGAGCCCTCCGATCTCGCGGGCGTCTGGGCCAAGATGCCGGCGCTGGCGAGCGGACTGCGAGGCGAGGACCTTGAGGCCCCGGCTATCGCCGCAGTGATTAGTGCCGTGGCTCGCGGATTGACACGCAAAGCGTCGGAACTCGCTGTCGCGGAGATGACCAAAGCCCATGGATCGTCGCCGGCCCGCTTCGCGGTTCTCGTCCTCGGATCGGGAGGACGCGGGGAAAGCCTTCTCGCGGCCGACCAGGACAACGCGATCGTTCATGAGGGCGCTCAGGATCACGATTCCTGGTTTGCCGAACTCGGCCGGCGTCTCGCCGACATCCTGGACGGTGCGGGAATTCCCTACTGCAAAGGCGGCGTCATGGCCCGCGAAGCGTCGTGGCGGCATAGTTTGGAGGGCTGGCAGGCGGTCGTCGGTCGCTGGGCAGCCTCGGCTTCGCCGAAGGACCTGCTTTCGGCGGACATTTTCTTCGACTTCCGTGCGGCTTTCGGCGACCTAGATCTCGCGGACCGGCTCAGGGAGCGTGCGCTGACTCAGGCTGCGGCGTCGCCGATGCTGATCCGTCATCTGTCAGCGGACCTGGCTTCGGTGCGGGCACCGGTCGGACTCTTCGGGCAGTTCAAGGCGGATGCCGGGCGCATCGATCTGAAGCTCAATGGACTGTTTCCGGTCGTCGCGGGCGTGCGCGCCTTGGCGCTGGGTCGGCGCATTTCGGCAACCTCGACCTTCGAGCGAATCGCGCGCCTGGTGGAGGGCGGCGACCTTCCTGGCGCCGATGGCCTGCGCCTGAAGGAGGCGATGACCGTGTTCCTGACATTGATCCTCGACCAGCAGACCCAGGATGCCGTTGCCGGCAACGCGCCCGGCACGCGGGTCGAAGTCGCGAGGCTGGATCCCGCGGAGAGGAGGCGTCTGAAGCAGGCGTTCGGCGACGTCGAAACTTTCGCCCTTGCGGCAGCCGGACGCGCGCCCTGACGGCGGTTGCGTCTGCGCGCCGACCGGGCTACACCCGGACCCTTTCCACGGTTACCAGAAGTCTTCGCGGAGCGCAGTCGATGGCCGCCTACCAGTACATCTACGTGATGAAGGGCATGTCCAAGATCTATCCCGGAGGGAAGGAGATCTTGAAGGACGTGTGGCTGTCCTTCCTGCCTGGCGCCAAGATCGGTGTGCTCGGCGCCAACGGCGCCGGCAAGTCGACGGTGCTCCGCATCATGGCCGGCATCGACAAGGAGTTCGGCGGCGAGGCCTGGGTCGCCGAGGGCGCCAAGGTGGGCTACCTGGCGCAGGAGCCGCAGCTCGACGAAACCAAGACCGTCATGGAGAACGTGATCGAGGCGATGGGCGAGGTGAAGGCCCTGGTCGATCGCTTCAACGAGGTCTCGGCCAAGTTCGGCGAAGAGATGACCGACGACGAGATGAACACGCTTCTGGCCGAGCAGGCGGAGCTGCAGGAGAAGATCGACGCGGTCAACGGATGGGAGCTGGAGCGCACGATCGAGATCGCGATGGACGCGCTTCGCTGCCCTCCCGGCGACTCCGACGTGAAGACCCTTTCGGGCGGCGAACGTCGTCGTGTCGCGCTCTGCAGGCTGCTGCTGCAGCGCCCCGATCTGCTGCTGCTGGACGAGCCGACCAACCACCTCGACGCCGAGTCGGTCGCCTGGCTGCAGCGTTTCCTCGCCGACTTTCCTGGCACCGTGGTGACCGTCACCCACGACCGCTACTTCCTCGACGAGGTCGCTGGCTGGATCCTCGAGCTCGATCGCGGCCGCGGCATTCCCTACGAGGGCAACTACTCGGGCTGGCTCGAGCAGAAGCGGAAGCGTCTCGAGCAGGAAGGCAAGCAGGAGCAGGCGCGCGTCCGCACCCTCGAGCGCGAGCTCGAATGGGTGAAGCAGGGCGCGCGCGCGCGCCAGGCGAAGTCGAAGGCTCGTCTCGAGGCCTATGATGCGCTGCTTGCAGAGAACCAGCAGAAGGCGCCGGAGACGGCGCAGATCGTCATCCCGCCCGGGCCGCGTCTCGGCAACGTCGTGATCGAGGCCGATCATCTGTCCAAGGGCTATGGCGACCGCCTCCTGATCGACGACCTGAACTTCCGCCTTCCGCCGGGCGGCATCGTCGGCGTGATCGGCCCCAACGGCGCCGGCAAGACGACGCTGTTCCGCATGTTGACCGGTCAGGAAAATCCGGACTCGGGCGCTTTGCGCCTCGGCGACACCGTGGTTCTCAACTACGTCGATCAGTCGCGCGACAGCCTCGACGGCAACAAGACGGTCTTTCAGGAGATATCGGGCGGCGTCGAGGAAATCGACCTCGGCCGTCGCAAGATGCCGAGCCGCGCCTATTGCGGTCTCTTCAATTTCCGGGGCTCCGACCAGCAGAAGAAGGTCGGCATCCTCTCCGGCGGCGAGCGCAACCGCGTGCATCTCGCCAAGATCCTCCGCAAGCCGAGCAACGTCCTGCTGCTCGACGAGCCGACCAACGACCTCGACGTCGACACGTTGCGGGCGTTGGAGGAAGGGCTGCTCGAGTTCGCCGGTTGCGCGGTGGTGATCAGCCACGATCGGTGGTTCCTCGATCGCGTCGCCACCCATATCCTGGCGTTCGAAGGCGATAGCCATGTCGAGTGGTTCGAAGGCAACTACCAGGCCTACGAGGCCGACCGGAAGCGCCGCCTGGGCGCCGATGCCGACCAGCCGCACCGCATCAAGTACAAGCCCCTGACTCGCTAGCGCCATGGCCGATCTCGCCTTCGAGCCCGCGCATGTGCTGGCCCGGAAGCTCCGGCGGAGGGAGATCACCGCGGAGGCGCTGATGCGCCTCTATCTCGACCGGATCGCGCGCTTCAACCCGAAGCTCAACGCGATCGTCGTGCTCGACGCCGACAAGGCGATGGAGGGCGCGCGCGAGGCCGACCGCGAGCTCGCCCGCGGCGAGGTGAAGGGGCCGCTGCACGGCGTGCCGGTGACGGTGAAGGAA
>CAZZLX010000225.1:0-6384 GCA_964655235.1 uncultured Rhizobium sp. | reverse complement strand
GGCATCGAGGGGCCGGGTGCCGAGCTGGCCTGGCGCGTGCACGACCTCGCGCCGGCGCCCGAGACGCTGGTGGTGGTCAACTGCGCCGGGCGCACGCGCAGCATCATCGGCGCGCAGTCGCTTATCAACGCCGGCCTGCCCAACAAGGTCGTGGCGCTCAAGAACGGCACGATGGGCTGGCACTTGGCCGGCCTCGAGCTCGCCCATGGCGAGAAGACCATGGCGCCATTGCCGTCGGCCGAGGGGCTCAAGGCGGCGAAGGACGCGGCCGAGCGCGTCGCCGCGCGCTTCGGCGTGCGCAGCATCGGCATCGCCGATCTCGCGCGCTTCGAGGAAGAGAGCACGCAGCGCAGCCTCTACGTCTTCGACGTGCGCTCGCCGGAAGAGTATCGCGCCGGCCATCGGCCCGGATCGCGCTCGGCGCCGGGCGGACAGCTCGTGCAGGCGACCGACAGCTACATGGCGACCCGCAACGCACGCGTCGTCCTGGTCGACGACAACGGCATCAGAGCGACGATGACCGCCTCCTGGCTGATCCAGATGGGCTGGAGCGACGTCTACGTGCTCGACGGCGGCCTCCCGGGCGCGCTGGTGACCGGCGCGGAGCGGCCGACCGTGCTCGGCCTCGGCCTGGTGAAATCGCCGTGGATCGATCCGCATGGGCTGAAGAGCCTGCTCGATGCCGGCGAGGCGGTGGTGATCGACCTCGACACCAGTCTCCGCTATCGCGAGCGGCGGATCCCGGGCGCGGTCTTCGGCATCCGTTCGCGCCTCAAGGATCTCGTCCCCAACCTGCCGAAAGGCCGCCGCCTGGTGCTGACCTCGGGCGACGGCCTCGCCGCCAGGCTCGCCGCCGATGAGGTACGCGCGCTGACCGAGATGGACGTGGCGGCACTCCTCGGCGGCACCGAGGCCTGGGCCGCGGCGGGGCTGCCGACGCAGTCGGGCGCCGAAGGATTGCCGCCGGAGCCCGACGATGTCTGGTATCGGCCCTACGACCGCGCCACCGGCGTCGAGGCGGCGATGAAGGAATACCTCTCCTGGGAGGTCGACCTCGTCCGCCAGATCGAGCGCGACGGCGACGCGCGGTTCAGGAAGTTTCCGCGCTAGCGGACTTCAACGCAGCCGGAACTGCACTGGCACCTGGAGCTCGAGCTTCGCCTGGGCCATGTCGGCCGGCATCGGCGGCAGCGGCTCGGCGCGCTTGATCATCGCCTCGACCTCGCGGTCGAGATCGGGATGGCCGGAGCTGGTCTTGATCCGGTAGCTCAGCACGTGGCCCTGGCGGTCTAGCTCGAAGTGCAGCACCGCCGTGCCCTGCTGGCGCCGCGCCTGCGCGTAGCGCGGGTACTCCTTGTGCCTCTCGAGCCAGGCGGCGAGGACCGAAAAATATTCGGCGTCGGCACCGGGACGCCCGACCGAAGGCGGCAGCGAGGCAATCTGCGGCGGCATCGGTGCTGCCGGCCCGGGCGGTGCCTGGACCGGCGCCTCGGCCACCGGCGCCGGCGCGGACGAAGCCTGAATAGGCGGCGTCCTGGCGACGACCGGCGCGGGCGGCTTCGGCTTCTGCGGCGGCGGAGGCGGCACCGCCTTGGTCTCGACCGGCAGGACCTCCTGCACCTCGGCCAGCTGCGGCATCGGCTCGACCAGCGGGGTCGGGTCGACCGCCTTCACCTCTTCCGGCCGCTGCTCCTTGATCTCCTCGAGCTTCGCCTCGCTCACTTCCTGGCGCTGCGGCTCGACCGGCTTCGCCTGATCGGGCTGCGGCATTGTCGGCGACGTCATCATCGGCGCCAGCGCCATCTCGATCTGCGCCGGCACGTTCGCCGCCTTCGAGCGCGATTCGAACAGGTTGAAGACCAGCGCCGCGATCGCAACGCAGTGCACCAGCGTCGAGACGATCCACGGCCAGCGATGATCGAGGAAGCGGCGCATCGGATTACTTCGGCGGCGTCGCCGAGGCACCCTCGGCGATCAGCGAGACGCGGGCGAAGCCGGCCTGGGTAACGACGCCCATGGCCTCCATCACCCTGCCGTAGGGAATGGCCTTGTCGGCACGCACATAAACCGGCGCGTCCGGCGTCTCGGTCTTGAGCGCAGCGAGCCGGCCGAGCAGGGATTCCTGGGCGATCTCCTCCTCGCGGAGGAACAACTTGCCTTCGCGGTTGATGCTGACCACTACCGGCTTCGCCGTCTGGCTCACCTTCGCCGCCGAGGTCTTCGGCAGCTGCACCGGCACGCCGACCATCATCAGCGGTGCGGTCACCATGAAGATCACCAGCAGCACCAGCATGACGTCGACCAGCGGCGTCACGTTGATCTCGGCCATCGGCCGATAGCCGCCATCGCCGTCGGTGCCGAACGATGAAGGGGACATAGCCATGCTATTCGGCCGCCTCGACGGAGATGCCGCGGCCGGTTCGCCGCGTCATCTGGGTCGCGAGATCGTCGATGGCGAATGCCATGCGCTGGCTGGTGCGTCCGAGGCTGGTGGTGAGCTTGTTGTAGGCGATGACCGCCGGGATCGCGGCGACGAGGCCGATCGCGGTCGCGAACAGCGCCTCGGCGATGCCGGGCGCCACCACGGAGAGGCTCGTGGCGTTGCTGGTCGCGATCGATGTGAAGCTGTTCATGATGCCCCAGACCGTGCCGAACAATCCCACGAAGGGCGCCGTCGACCCGACGGTGGCGAGGAACGGCAGGCCGGGCTCGGAGGCGCGGAGACCGTCGGCCATCGCCGATCGCATCGCCCGCTGGCAGCGCTCGCGGCTCTCGCCGCGGCTCTCGCCGTCGAGGCGCTCCAGCGCCTCGTGCACGCCAGCGGCGAGAATCCTGGCGAGAAGACCTTCGGCGGCGCGCGGGAACACCGTCGCACGCGCGCGCGCGAGCCCTTCGAGCCGGCCGGCCTCCTGCGCCAGGCTGCGGAAGCGGACGATCTTGTCGATGATGATCCCCCAGCAGACCACGGAGGCGGCGATCAACAGGATCATCACGCCTTTCACGATCGGGTCGGCCTGCAGGAAGAGGCCCAGCATGCTGTAGTCGTGGACGGTCGCCATTGTGACGTCGGCGACGGTCGTAGCGGGAGGCATCGTTCTTGATCCTACTTCGTGAGCGCGATCTTGGCGCGCGAGGCGACGGTGACCTGGTCGATGCAGTTCGATCGCTCGTCCGCGCCGGACTTGCACGACAGCACGTCGTTGACGAGCACGGTGCCGATACCGGTACAGGCGAGGCCCGAGACGTCGAAGAGCTTCACAGAGATCTTGGTGGGCCTGAGCGGGCCGACTTCGACCGCCAGCCGGCGCGCGATCACGCCGTCGGGGCCGAACATCACGAGGTCGAGCTTGTAGACGTCGAAGGCAGAGGGCACGCCGTTGTCGAGCACGAAGTAGAGCCGGCAGCCGCCGGTCTGGTCCTCGGTCTTGTTCAGCTCGACACCGACCTTGCCGTCCTCGGCAACGGCCGGCACGCCGAGCGCTGGCGAAAGCGCCAGGATCGCAAGCAGCAGGAGCGGGCTCGCGATCCATCGTGACGTAGCGCGGCGCGGCTCATTGCCGGCAGTCATTCTCAGCTTTCCTCGTTTCAGCGGCTCCTCACCCACGGCGGTGTGGCGCCTGCGACCTATTCATACTAAGAATGACTTGCATATGCATGCTGCGTCAAGCCGCGTATGATTATGAGAATCATTTGCAAATAAGCGCATTTGTAGATACCTTCCGTGGCGCCTCAAGCGGCATCTCCGCCGCCTCCAAGTCCCCAAGCGCCAAGGAAAATCCATGCCCCCCTCCTCTATCGGCCCCTCCCTTGCCCTTCGGCTGGGGCAGGTTTCTCACCGGGTGATCGCCAGTCTCGTGTTCGGTGCGGTCAGCGCCGCGGCGGCATCGGATGCTCGCGCCCAGACCGCCCCCACCCCCAGCGCCCCTGCCCAGACGGCGCCGTCCCAGGCCGCACTGGTCCAGCTTCCACGCATCTCGGTCGAGGGCCTGCAGCAGCGGCCGGCGGACTCCCAGGACTACAAGACCGATCGCCCCTCCTCGCTGAAGCTGACCGAGCCGCTGGTCGACACGCCGCAGACGATCATCGTGATCCCGAAGGCGGTGATGGAGGATCAGGGCGCGACCTCGATCAAGGACGCGCTCCGCTACGTGCCCGGCATCACCGCGATGGCAGGCGAAGGCGGCGGTCCCCAGGGCGACAACTTCCGCATCCGCGGCTTCGCCGCCAACACCGACATCTTCATCGACGGCATGCGCGACATTGCACAGTACGGCCGCGACTCCTTCGCTCTCGAGTCGCTCGAGGTGGTGAAAGGTCCGTCCTCGACCTACAGCGGCCGAGGTTCGACCGGCGGCAGCATCAACCAGGTCACCAAGGCGCCGACGCTCGAGCGCTTCTACGCCGGCACTGCCGGCCTCGGCCTCGACAACTACATGCGCGCCACCGTCGACGTGAACACGCCGCTTTCGGGCCTCGGCATGGACGCCGCGGCCTTCCGACTGAACGCGGTGGTGCATGATTCCGACGTCGCTAGCCGCGATGTGGTCGACAACAAGCGCAAGGGCATCGCGCCGTCGCTGGCGCTCGGCCTCGGCAAGCCCACCCGCCTCACGCTGAACTACTTCCACCTCGACGAAGACAACATCCCGGACTACGGGCTGCCCACCATCAACGGCCGCGTGGCACCGGTCAGCCGCAGCAACTTCTACGGCTTCGCCGGGCTCAACACCGAGGAGACCACCTCGGACGTCGGCACCGCCGTGCTCGAGCACGACGTCAACGACAACCTGATGCTGGGGACCCGCCTCCGTTACGGCGAGAACAGCCGCTACGCCATCGTCTCGCCGCCGCGCAACGCCAGCCTCGCGACGAACTCGCTGACCCACAATCCGACGGGCCGCGACGCCAAGTACAACCTGCTGATCAACCAGACCGACGCGACCGCCCGCTTCGCCACCGGCTGGGCCAGCCACACGCTCGTCGCCGGAGTCGAGTTCGCCCGCGACGAGTTCAACAACCAGCCGATCACCTTCGCCGGCGCGGCGACCGACAACCTGACCAACCCGAACCCCTACACGCAGTTCACCGGCACGCGCACGCTCGGCAACCGCACCGAGACGGAGGCGACCACGGTCGCGGTCTACACCTCGGACACGATCAAGTTCGGCCCGCAGTGGGAGGTCGTGCTCGGCGCCCGCTGGGACCAGTTCGACGCGACGACACGGACGCCGGCGACCAGCACCACCTTGAGCCGCGTCGACGAGATGCCGAGCTGGCGCACCGCCGTGGTCTACAAACCGACGACGAACAGCAGCGTCTACGCCGGCTACGGCACCTCGTTCAACCCGTCGGCGGAAGCGCTCGCGGTCTCTGCCGGCTCGACCGATCCCGAGGAGAGTCGGTCGTTCGAAGTCGGCACCAAGTGGGACGTGATGCAGAACCGGCTGTCGCTGACCGCGGCCTTGTTCCGCACCGAGAAAACCAACGCCCGCACCACCGACCCGATCGGCAACATCACCGTCCTGCAAGGCGAACAGCGGGTCGACGGCATCGAGCTCGGCGCGACCGGCAGTATCACCGACAGGTGGAAGGTTTTCGGCGGCTACACCTTCCAGACCAGCGAGATCGTCAGGTCGCTGGTCGCGGGCGAGACCGGCAAGGAGATCCCGAACACCCCGCACCACAACATCGCGATGTGGAGCACCTACGAGCTGCCTCTCGGCTTCACCGTCGGCGGCGGCATCCAGTACATCTCCGACCGCTTCACCAACAACGCGAACACCGGCTTGGTCGACAGCTACTGGCTGTTTGACCTTATGGCCTCGTATCGCGTGACACAGAACATCGAGCTGCAGCTCAACGTCTACAACCTGACCGACGAGTTCTACATCGAGCGGCTCCACTCCGGCGGTGCCCATGCCGTGCCGGGCGCCGGCCGCACCGCGATCCTGTCGTCCAGCTTCAAGTTCTGAGCCTTCGAACGAGCCGCGCCCGTCCGGTCCCTCCGGCGGGCGCCTTCCCTTTCCAGAGAGCCGTCATGCTGCTGCACGTTCCCGAGATCCTGAGCGCCGCCGACGCGGCGGAGTGCCGTGCCGCCCTCGAGCAGGCGGAGTGGATCGACGGGCGCGCCACCGCCGGCTACCAGTCCGCACGCGCCAAGAACAACCGCCAGCTGCCCGAGAATCACCCGACGGCACGGCGCCTCGGCGACCTCATGCTGGGCGCGCTCGAGCGCAATCCTCTCTTCCTCTCGGCGGCGCTGCCGCTGAAGATCTTCCCGCCGCTGTTCAACCGCTACGACGGCGGCCAGTCCTTCGGGACGCATGTCGACAACGCCGTGCGCCAGGTCCGCGGCACGCCGCATCGGGTCAGGACCGACCTGTC
>CAZZLX010000224.1:0-6418 GCA_964655235.1 uncultured Rhizobium sp. | reverse complement strand
GGCCGGCCGGCGCGAACGCCTCGCGCTCGCCGGCAATACCCCTGAAGCTGTGCTTGCCGAGCGGCCGCATCCGGGCCGCCGCTGCCTTCGCGACTTCGCCCGAAAGAACGATCGACTCGCCGAGCGGCTTGCAGAGCTGGGCGAGCCGGCTGACCAGGTTGACTGCCGGGCCGATCACCGTGAAGTCCAGGCGTTCGGCCGATCCGATGTTGCCGTACATGACCGGGCCCAGATGCAGCGCGATGCCGCAGCGGATCTCCGGATAGTTGGCGCCCTCACGCTTGCCGTTGAGATCGGCGAGGCGGTCGACGAGCGCGTGGGCAGCGGCGAGCGCACGGCTCGCGGCGTCCTCGTCGCTTTCCTCGCAGCGGAAGATCGCGCGGACGGCATCACCCATGAACTTGAGCACCTCGCCGCCGGCCCCGGTCACGGACTCGACCGCGGCGGAAAAATAGGCGTTGAGGAGACCCAGCATCTCGTCGCGGGCGAGGCTTTCCGACAGCGACGTGAAGTTCCGGAGATCGCACCACCAGACGACCGCGCGGACCGTGTGGCCGACGCCTTGCACGACCTCGCCGGTGAGGATGCGGCGCGTCGGCTCGGCCCCGACGTAGGTGTTGAGCAGGCTCTCTATCTACCGTCGGCCCGAATGGATCTGGCCGATCGCCGCCAGCGCCGGGGCGATGTCATCCAGCAGGTGCAGGTGATGCGCCTGGAAGCCGTCAGGATGATCGCTGCCGTAGGTGACGATGCCCCCTTGCAGCCCGTACCCCATGTCGAGCGGCATGACGTAGTAGTCGGTGAGGCCCTTGTCGCGCAGTTCTTCAAGGACCGGGAAGTCGAACTCCGCCTCGGGGCCGACGAGGCGGCGGCGGAGAGGTTCCCGCGTCCGCATCACCTGCGCGATCGGGCTGTGGGAGAAGACGCGCGAGCCCATCATGTTGCGCGGCCGCGCAATCTCGCGCGCGTCCGTGCCTCGCACCCATTCCGAGGTCGAGGCACGAAGGACCGGATGGAAATGCGTCAGCGTCAGCCCGAGCCGGAACAGCGGCACGCCGGCGTCGATCAGACGCTGGCCTGCGCTCTCGACGAAGGTTCGCGAGGACTCGAAGCGGCCGCCTTCGGCCAGAAGCCAGCGAATGAGGCCGGCGGCCGCTGGCGTCGGGTTTATGACCTCGCTCACGATCCCGGCTTCTGGGGCGGATGGTGCGGCGGCGGCCGCCGGGGAGGACGGACGATCACGTCGACGGGTCGGCCCCAGATGCCGGCGCCGCGCGACTCGGCGAGGCGTTCCCACTGCACATACTCGAAGGGCGCGCCCGGCCCTGCCATCGCCCAGCCGTTCAGCACCATCCAGCCGCCGAGATCCTCGCCGCGCACGCTGCATCGCCCGATCATGGCGCCGGCTTCGTCGCGTCCGAGGTCCTGGCAGTGCACGAACTCGGCGCCGATCTTGCGCGAGAGCTGGAGAACGGCCCTGGGGCCGCAGGCGCCCGGCATGTCCGGCGCGTTGCAGAGACGGTCGCTCGGTGGGATCGAGATGCCGTGGATCCGTACCAGGCGCCCGAGTATCGAGAGGCTGCCGTCGTCGAGAACGCGGGCCGAACTGGAGAGGTCGGCGGCAGCCGGGAGGGCTGCTGCCACGGCGATCGCGACGCCGGCGCAAAAGGTCCGAAAGCGGTTCATGAATGCTCGCCGAATATTCGGTCCGAGCAGAGCATATAGGTACGGCGAAATCTTGGCGAAAGCCGCCCCTCAGACGATCCGGCTGGCGAGCCCGATCAGGGCCCCCCTGAGCGCCACCCGCCAGGAGCCGCCATGCGGGCGCCGGAATACGCCGACCGTGTCACCCCATTGCGCGCTGTCGGCGACCGGATGCGGCGCCCAGTCGGTGCTGACCTCGACAAGCTCGAGTCCTGCGTATTTGGCGAGCGCCCGGTAGCCGTCCGGATAGAAGCGCCAGCAGTCCGTCGGGTAGCGATGCTCGGGCCCCCGCGAAGGCGCGATCAGGAAGATATGGCCGCCGGGCTTGGTCACCCTCGCCATCTCGAGGAAGAGGATCCAGAAGAAATCGACATGCTCGAAGGCCTGGCCGGAGACGATCACGTCCGCAGTCGCCGACGGAAGCGGTAGGAGATTGGGATTCGACATCACGATGTCGACGTTCTTGCCGGGCTCGAGGTCGATGCCGCGATAGCGCCAGCCGGGATTCTCGAACAGCGGGCGATAGCTGCCGGGCTGGGCCGGATCCGGTGTGACGACGTCGGAGGAGCCGATGTCGAGGATCTCCATGCGCCTGCCGCGGTCGAGATAGCGGCCGACCAGATCCTGCATGTGCTGGTAGGAGCTGAGATGCATCAGCCGGACGTCCTCTCGATGGAGATCTCGTGCATCGGGACGCCGATGAGGCCCGTGGCGGCGCTCGATGCGTGCGAGGTGAAGGCGAGCGCGTCGTGGATCCAGTGGTGCTGGATGTGGTCGGCGACGTCACCGTCAGCGACCGCGACGGCGATCGTATAGGTGCCGACGCTGAGGATCGGCATGCGGAAACGGAAGCGCGCGCGGAGTCTTTCGCCCGCGGCCATCGGCACCGCGTCACCGGCATGGCTGAGATAGGTGTTGTCGCCGAACAGGTGCTGGCCGAGCCGGTCCTTGACCAGGAAGCCCACGATCGGGCGCGCGATCGGCGCGTGCGCGACGACGTCGATCGCCAGCGTCGCCATCTCGCCGCCGACGCACCAGGAGAACGGCTGGCCGTCCTCGGTCTCCATGCGGACGTTGACGATCTCTGCCTTACCCTTGCCGAAGGACGCGCCGTCCGGCTTGAAGGCAAACAGCTCGATGTCGTTGCGGTGCTGGCTCGCGTTGATCAGCCGGAGGCGGCCGTCGATAGTGGATGCCGGGAGCCCGGACTCGTCGGTTGCAGCGCGGCGCGGACGCGCGATCTCGCCGTCGCCTTGAGACGCACTGGCGCTCTCGGCCAGGTAGTCCTCGACCACGACCTTCGCCGGCCCGATGGCGCGGACGCGACCCTGCTCCAGCCAGATTACGCGGTCGCAGAAGCCCAGGACGGCGGCGGTGTCGTGGCTGACGAACAGGATCGAGCCGTTCTCCTGGAACTTGCGGAGGAAGCGGATGCACTTCTGCGCAAAGAAGGCGTCGCCGACCGAGAGCGCCTCGTCCACGATCATGAGGTCGGCGTCGACATGGGCGGCCACCGCGAAGGCAAGCCGCATGTACATGCCGCTCGAATACGTCCGCACTGGGCGCTCGATATGCTCGCCGAGTTCGGCGAAGGCCACGATCGAGTCGTAGCGCTCGGCGATCTCCTTCGGGGTTAGGCCCAGGAGGGCGGCGTTCAGGTGGATGTTCTCGCGGCCGGTAAAATCCGGGTTGAAGCCGGCGCCGAGCTCGAGCAGCGCGGCGATGCGGCCGTGCACCTCGATGGTGCCGGAGGTCGGCTGCACGGTCCCGGTGACGAGCTGGAGGAAGGTCGACTTGCCGGCACCGTTGCGGCCGATGACGCCGACCGTCTCGCCGCGATTCACGTCGAGGGAGAGGTCGTCGAGGGCGCGAAGCTCGTGGTGCAGTTTGCGCCGCCCGCGCCACAGCGACTCCATGATGCGGTCGCGCGGGCTCGCATAGAGCCGATAGCTCTTCGAGAGATGCCGGGCGCGGAGGATGGGCTCGCCGGTCATGCCGCTACAGCACGTCCGGGAAGCCGCGCCTGAGCTTCATGAAGAACAGATATCCGCCCCAGGCCAGGATCCAGCCGAGCAGGCCGACCCAGGCGAGCTGGATCCAGTCCGGCCAGCGTCCCCAGAGCAGGACGCCGCGCGCCTCCTCGACCAGGACAGCCAGCGGATTGAGCGCGACGACCGGGCGGAAAGCCTCGGGCACCGCGTCTATCGGGTAGAAGATCGGGATCAGGAACATCAGCAGGGTGACGAGGAGCCCGATCGCCTGGCCGAGATCGCGGAAATAGACGCCGGCCGCCGAGACGGTCCAGGTGATGCCGAGGATGCCGAGGACCAGGGGAGCCAACACGAGGGGGAAGGCGAGTGCCGTGATCCCGGGCGCGAATCCCAGGACGGCGGCGATAACCAGCAGCACCACGGTCGCGATGACCAGCTGGAACAGCGCCCCGCCGAGGATCATGGCGGGCAGGATCTGCACGGGAAAGACGACCTTCTTGACCAGGTTCGCCTGGGAGAGGACGAGGGCTGGCGCACGCGTCACGCAGTCGGAGAAGCAGGTGAAGATCAGCAGCCCGGCGAAGGCGACGAGCGCGAACTCGCCGTGCCCGGCGGTCGAGGCGCCCCATCTCACCCGGAAGATCACGCTGAAGACGAAAGTGTAGACGACGAGGGTCAGCAGCGGCGTGACCAGGGACCAGAAAAAGCCGAGGGCCGAGCCACGGTATCGGCTTTCGATCTCGCGCCGCGTCATCGCGGAGAGCAGCGCGCGGTTGCGCCAGAGATCGCGGAAGGGAGCGAACGGGCTGAACTCGATGCGGGCGCGGGTCTCGTTGGTCGAGACCGGATGACGGCGCTCGTGCCCGGCCGGGGGCGAGGCGACGCTCACGGGACCGCCGTGGAGGGCTTCAGGAAGGCCTGCCATGGCCGCTCTCGCCTGGGCGGGAACGCCATGACCGGATGCGCGGTCGAGAGAGAGAGGTTGGGATTGAAGAAGGGGTCGTTCTCGAGGCGCGCACTCCAGCGCTCGCGCATGTAGGCGATCTCGCGCTTGAATCTCTCGAGGTGATGTGCGGCGAGGTCGTTGCCGCGGCTCTTCGACTCCCAGTGATAGAGCGTCGCCTCCGGCGTCCAGACGATCTGGTAGCCCTTCTCGGTGATGCGCAGGCAGAAGTCGACGTCGTTGAACGCGACCTTCAGGTTGACCTCGTCGAGGCCGCCGACCTCGTCGAACACCTGGCGGCGGAGCGCCAAGCACGCGGCGGTGACGGCGGACGAGTTGCGTGCGATCTTGAGCCAGCCGAAATAGCCGGGAGACTCCGCCGGCACGCCGGCATGGAGATGGCCGGCGACGCCGTTGAGACCGAGCACGACGCCGCCATGCTGGACGGTGTTGTCCGGATAGAGAAGCTTCGCGCCGACTGCGCCGACTTCCGGCCGGACCGCGTGCTTGACCATCTCCTTGAGCCAGCGGCGATCGACCATCTCGATGTCGTTGTTGAGCAGCAGGACGATCTCGCCAGTCGCGGTGCGGACCGCGGCATTGTTGATGGCGGAGAAGTTGAATGGCCCGGGACAGTCGAGGATGCGCACCCGCGGATCGGCGCGGAGCTTGTCGAAATAGGCTAGCGTTTCCGGCTCGGCGCTGTCGTTGTTGGCGATGATCAGCTCGATGACCGGATAGTCGGTACGCTCGAGCAGGCCGGTCACGCAGGTGCGCAGCACGGCGACGTGGTCGCGCGTCGGAACGATGGCAGAAACCTTCGGCCATTGTAGCAGGTCGTCGCGGATCACGCGGTGATAGGCGTGCACCCAGGGCTCGACCGTCGCGTCCACGCCCTTGGCGGCAAGATGCTCGCGGATCGCCTTGCGCGCGGCCTCCGCCGCCTTGTCGATCTGGGTCGAGGAGAAGGTCCCGGCGCCCGGGAACAGGCGCCAGTGATAGAGCACCCAGGGGAGATGGACCACCGGGCCCTTGGTGCGAGCGAGGATGCGCAGCACCAGGTCGTAGTCCTGGCTGCCCTCGTAGCCGAGGCGGAAGCCGCCGACCGCTTCGATCGCGTCGCGGCGGTAGATGCCGAGATGGCTGACGAAGTTCTGGCCGAGCAGCAGGTCGAAGCCGTAGTCCGGCTTGAAGTAGGGCTCGGTCCGCATCCCGTCGTCGTTGATCTTGTCTTCGTCGGAGTAGAAGACGTCGGCGTCAGGATGCTCGCCGATCGCGAGCGCTACGAGGTAGAGCGCGTGCTCGGGCAGCAGGTCGTCGTGGTCGAGGAGCGCCACGTGGCTGCCGGTCGCGAGCTCCAGCGCCGAGTTGCTGGCGGCCGAGATGTGGCCGTTCTTGTCGCGGAAGGTCACCTTCACGCGGCTGTCGCGCGCGGCAAATTCATCGAGAACCCGGCGCACATGCGGCTCGGTCGAGGCATCGTCGGCGATGCACAGCTCCCAATGCGGGTAGAGCTGCTTCAGCACCGACTCCATCATCTCGCGCAGATAGCGTTCGGCCGTGTTGTAGACCGGCACCACGACCGAGATCAGCGGCGGCTGCTTAAGTGTCTGGACATGGGCTGCGATGGCGGCGCGGTCCGCGTCGGTCAGGCGCTCGCAGCTCTCGATCCAGCGGTGATAGAGGTTGGCGCCCTGGACGCCGTAGGCTGTCGTCGCCCGGCTCACCGTCGCCCGCACGCCGTGCCGCAGCAGGTAGCGGACCGCGTTTGGAAAGCGTG
>CAZZLX010000223.1:0-6418 GCA_964655235.1 uncultured Rhizobium sp. | reverse complement strand
GTCCCGGATCAAGGACATCGCCGACTTCGAGGGCATCCGCGACAACATGCTGTTCGTCTACGGCCTGGTCGTCGGCCTGAACGGCACCGGCGACTCGCTGCAGAACTCGGTGTTCACCAAGGAAAGCCTGGTGGGCATGCTCGAGCGGCTCGGCGTCAACGCGCGTAACGACAGTCTCCGCACCAAGAACGTCGCCGCCGTCATGGTGACGGCGACTCTTCCGCCCTTCGCCCGCCAGGGCACCCGCCTCGACATCGTGATCTCGACCCTCGGCGACGCCGCCAACCTGCTGGGCGGCACGCTGCTGGTGACGCCGCTGGTCGGCGCCGATTCCGAGGTCTACGCGGTCGCCCAGGGAACGGTCGCGGTTTCCGGCTTCTCCGCTCAGGGCCAGGGCTCCTCGGTCACGCGCGGCGTGCCGACCGCCGGCCGCATCGCCAACGGCGCCATCGTCGAACGGGAGATTCCTTTCCAGCTCGCCCAGCTCGACCTGGTGCGCATCTCGCTGCGCAATCCCGATCTCACCACCGCCCGCCGCGTCGCCCAGGCGATCAACGCCTTCGTCGGCGTGCCGGCGGCGAAGTCTCTCGATCCGGGCACCATCGCGATGCAGATCCCGGTCAACTACCAGAACGACGTCGTCGGCCTCTTAACCGACGTGGAGCAGCTTCGCGTCGCGCCCGACCAGGTCGCCAAGGTCGTCATCGACGAGCATTCCGGCACCATCGTCATGGGCGAGAACGTGCGCATCTCCACGGTCGCGATCGCCCAGGGCAACCTGACCATCCGCATCACCGAGACGCCGCAGGTCTCGCAGCCCGAAGCGTTCTCGACCGGCGGCACGACGCAGGTCGTCCCGCGCACGCAGATCGACGTCGACTCTGGCGAAGGCAAGAAGCTCGGCGTCATGCGTGCCGGCGTCACCTTGCAGGAGCTGGTCGACGGCCTGAACGCTCTCGGCGTCAGCCCGCGCGACATGATCTCGATCCTCCAGTCGATCAAGGCCGCGGGCGCGCTGCAGGCCGAGATCGTGCTGATGTAAGGGCAGAGCAGATGGCTTCCACCTCCTCGCTCTCATCGATCGGCATGGACGCGCAGACGCTGAACGCGACTCGCCCGACCAAGTCGTTCAACGTCAACAACCCGAAGGACATGGCCGCGCTCAAGAAGGTCGGCCAGGACTTCGAGTCGCAGTTCCTCTCGCAGATGATCGGCCACATGTTCAACGGCATCAAGACCGATGGGCTGTTCGGCGGCGGTCACGCGGAGGAGATGTTCCGCTCGCTGCTCACCGACGAGTACGGCAAGTCGATCGCCAAGTCCGGCGGCATCGGCATCGCCGACCAGGTGGTGCGCTCCGTCATGCTTCAGTTCCAGGAGGCCAGCCAGAAATGACCAACCCCGCCGCCCGGCTCAACGAGCTCGTCGTCGTCGTCGAGCGCCTGGAGACCGTGATGTCCCAGGAGACCGAGCTTCTGCGCCGCGTGAAGGTGACCGAGTCCGCGGCGTTCGCGCAGGAGAAGCAGCGCCTGGCCGAGGTCTATTCGCAACTGCATCAGCAGATGGTCGAGGACCCGACGCCGTTCTCGATCCTGAACGAGAGCCAGCGCCAGAGTCTGCGCGACATGATGGCGCGCTTCAAGAAGACCACCGAAGAGAACGAGCGCGCGGTGAAGGCGTGCAAAACGGTGAGCGAGCGCGTGATCCAGACCGTGATCGACGCGGTCAAGCAGAAGCGCGTCGAGCACGCGAGCTACGGCGCCAACGGCGTCGTCGGCACCGGCTGGAAGGAACAGAAGGCCGTCTCGCTCGCCTACAACGCGCTGGCTTGAGCGGGCGGCTCTGACTTCAGGGCCACGCGCCCCGATCGATCACTCCCGCGGTTCGCGACTCCGGCAGTCCTCGTGCCGGAGTCGACTTCGGCTGGCGAAAGTAAGGAACCAGCCGGCCTCCGCTATCGAGCTCGCACACGCGTCTTACACCGCGCTTCCCGGGCCTTCCCGCTACCGCCGCTTTGGCAAAGTCCTGTGTCGTGTTTCGCAAGCGCCCCTGGTCTTGAACCTCGTCGGCGATCTGCGCGCTCGCCGAACGGTTGCCGTGAACACCCAACCAGGGAGCACCTGGCAAAGTAGGGCCGAATTGAGGGCGAAATTAACCCGGGCTCTCACGGAGCCCCTTCGACCGTAGAGATTCAATTCGCGGGCGTTCGCCCGTCAGGCGGTCACTTCGACCCGTTTAGTCCCCTCGGCGCTGCCGGTGTCGGCCGGGGCCGACTCTGGCGCGCTGGAGCTTTCGGCCGACTCGCTACCCTTGCCCTGGACCGGGGCTTCAGGCGCCGCGCGCCGAGGTTCCGGGGTTGCCCCCGACACATCCTTCGGAGCCGCGTCGCGATAAAGCTTCACGACCTTTTCCGACGGATACTGACGGGTGACGTTGCCGGTCTCGGAATCGCGGAACTGGAAGACCAGAACCCGAGCCTGCTTGTCGAACCGGAAGACGGGGCTGAAATAGGGTTCCTGCGGTGTCTCTGGGACCGCAGGCGCAGGCGTCCCGGCGGCGTCGCTGCGCGCGACCCCGGGGAGACGACCGACCGACCCTGTCACAGCTGCGATCTGCATCGCGGTTAAAACCCCTTTCTAGCTCCTTTACAATAGGAGCGAGGTCGAGGTTTGTCCAGGGGACCGGTAACAGAATATTAAGAAGTGAGCGGCGCAAACGCACCGCTACTCTAGATATCCGTTTAAATGAACTTGGAGAGCGTCAGATCCTTGAGGATCGACGTCACCTGGAAGCTCGAGCTCAGCTGCGACTGCAGCCCCTGGAGCTTGGTGATCGCCTCGTAGGGATCGGCGTCCTCGAGCCGGCCGAGTTCGCCGTCGAGCAGGGTCAGCCGCTGCTCATGCTGCAGGTCGACGCTCTTCAGCCGGTTCTCGATCGCGCCGATGGTGCCGAGCACGGAGCGCAGGCCGTTGAAGGCCGGCGTCGTCGAGGACGGGATGCCGGCGGGCGGCGTCAGGTTCGAGCCTTCGAGCGACTGGTCGATGCGGAAGCTCGCCGCGTCCATGAGCTGGAAGAAGGCGGTCGACTGCGCGGCGCTGTAGTTGGTGGTGGCGAAGGTATAGAGGCCCTGCATGAGCGCCGCGATCGAGGGATCGTCGCCGCGAACCGTGTAGGCGACGTCGGTCGCCTCGTCGATCCGGACAGTCAGCGCATTGGTGAAGGGCGGGACGTTCGAGACCGTGGCGTTGTCGCCGTTGTAGGGATAGGTGTTCGGCGCCGTGCCGGTGTAGGCGGCGGCGCTCGGCGTCAGGGTGGTGATGACGGCGTTGAACGCCGTCGTCGCGCCGTTCGCGACGTAGTTGCTGGCACCAGTGGTGTTGATGACGTTGTCGACCACCGCGAGCGGCGTTCCGGCTGTCGAGGTCGCGCCCGGATCGACCATCGGCGGCGTCGAGACCAGGCGGCCGGAGAAGAGATATCGGCCTTCGTAGGAGCTGTTGAGGAGCTGGTTGATCTCCTTGATCGCCGATTGGGCTTCCTGCTGGAACACGGCGCGCACGGTCGGATCGGTGTCCATGTACGTGCGGTTCTGCAGGTACTTGGCGCGGAATTCGGTGGCGATCTCGGTGACGCGGGTCATCGCCTTGTCCATCACGCCGACGCGGGCCTGGGTCGAGGCGATGGTGTCGCGGTAGTTCTGGACCTGCTGCTTCTGGCGATGGAAGTCGAGCGTCATCCGCGAGGTGGAGCCCAGCCCCGAATAGACGTCGGTCTTCTTGCCGGACGCGATCTGCAGCTGCAGCTTGTCCAGCTGGTTCTGGATGTTGCGGACGTTCGTCTGCAGAAGAAGGTTCTGCGAGAGCGTTGCGACGCTGTTGATACCGCCAGCCATGGCGCTTCTCCTCTAGTCCGCTTAACCGGCGAGACGCAGCAGATCGTCGAACATCTGCGTCACCGTCGTCATGACCCGTGCCGACGCCGAGTAGGAGTTCTGCAGCTGGATCATCCGGCTCAGCTCCTCGTCGACGTTGACGCCGCTCTGATCGCGCAGGCGTTCCCGCAAGGCATCGGTGACCGTGGTCTGGTCGTCCTCCGCGGCCTTGTAGGTGGCCGTCTGGGTCGCCTGGAATCCGGTGAAGGCATTTGCGGCCGCCTCCACGGTGTTCGAGGCGCCGAGCGAGACCGCCGTATTGTAGGTCTGCGCCGTCTCGAACATCGTGAGCACGGAGCGAAGCTGGGTCTGGTCGCCGCGGAACGTGCTCGCGGTCGCGACCGCGGTCGAGTGGGTACCATCGCGCAGACGCCACAGATTGCCGGCCGTGTTGAAGATCGGGTTGGTGACGATCCGCCCGGCGTAGCCGACCGTATTGGCGGCGGTGTTCGTGAACTGCGCCGCGGGCGGGCCGACCGCGGCCGCGTTGTCGGAGAAGATCGTGATGGCGGTGCCGGCATAGCCGGTGCCGGTGCCTTCGAAGGCGACCGTGAGGCGCCTCGCCTGCTCGTCGAGCTGGGCCTGGGCCTGCGGCAGGATGGTGTCGCGGAGCGCGAACAGGCCGGCGAGGCGGCCGCGCGTGATCGAGCTGGTGATGTCGATCGCCGTGCCGCCGGCCGGATTCGGGATCGTGATGCCGTTCAGCGTCGCGTTGAAGCCGGCCGCCGGTGCGCCCGACGGCACATAGGCGTCGGCCGCGACGATCGTGCCCTTCTGGGTGAAGCTCGCGGAGGTCGCGCTCTGGTCGAGCAGGAAGCGGCTCGACTCGGTGAGGATCGCCAGGCGTCCGTCGGCACGGACGAAGGTCTGGATGCCCATCTCCTTGGCGAGATTGGCGACCTGCGCGTCACGCTGATCCTCGAGATCGGCGCTGGAGATGCCGCTGTTGCGGTTCTTCGCGATCTCGGTGTTCAGGTTCTGGATGTTGGTCAGCGCGGTGTTGACGTTGGCGACCGAGTTGGCGATCTCCTGCTCGACCTGCGTCCTGAACGCCTGGATGTTCGTCGTCAGGGTCGAGAAGGTCGTCGCGACCGCGGTCGCCTTGTTGAGGACGTCGGTCTGCGAGGCGACGTTGTCGGGGTGGTTGGTCAGGTCCTCGAAGGCGCTCCGCATCGAGGACATGCGTCCGCCGAGCGAAAGCTCGTCGCCCGGCTGGCCGTACAGCTTCTCGAGACGGCCGAGGAACTCGTTGATCGCGCCGAGACGGGCGGTACGCGAGCTCGCGTCGCGCGCGTCCCGCTGCAGATAGAGGTCGACCTCGCGCGTGACGGCCGGAAGCTGCACGCCGTTGCCGTAGCCGCCGACGACGTTCGGCAGCTGGCTCTGGATCTTGCGGGTATAGAACTCGGAATTGGCGTTGCCGACGTTGCGCGACACCGTCTCGATTCCCGCCTGGCCGGCACGGAGGCCGGACAGCGAGTTCGCGAGCGACGTGTTCAACGAATTGAGCGGCGTCAAAGCCATGTCGGCGTTTCCAGACGTGGTTCGCCCTGGTTGGGCGAGCTTCTAGAAGCAATGACCGTGCCACGCCGCCATCATCTAATATATTGAAAATACTTCATATTTCGACACAGGCGGTGACTTGGCGGCGGATCCGATGGGCAAGGAAGCGCTTTCGGCCCGGCAAGAATTGCCCCTCCCCCCGTCCCGGGGGCGCCGCGTTTTTCCGTTCCGGCGCTCCCGACCCCGGTGGTATTTTCTTATGAAATGAGAACCTTTTGGCTCTCGGGATGGCGTGAAGATTGCAGGAACAGCGTCGCCTGAGAGCATAGGCGCCCCGACCGGAAGTGATCATGGCCGAGAAAGTCGACATCCTATTCATCAACCCCGGCGAGCCCGCCCAGATCTACCAGGGACTCGGGGATGAGTTCAGCGCCATCGAGCCGCCGGTTTTCGCGGGCCTCTTCTCCACCTACGCCCGCAAGCGCGGCGCGTCGGTCGCGATCATCGACGGCCCGGCCGAGCGTCTGAACTCGGCCCAGGTCGCCGAGAAGGTCGCCAAGGACTACCGCCCGACGCTGGTGGTCGTGGTCGTCTACGGCTTCCAGCCTTCCGCCTCGACCCAGAACATGACGGCGGCCGGCCGCGTGGCGCAGCTGATCCATGCCCACGACCCGTCGATCAAGATCATGATGACGGGAACCCATCTCGCCGCCCTGCCCGAACAGTCGATGCGCGAGGAGTCGATCGACTTCGTCTGCGATCGCGAAGGCCCGGTCACGATCTGGAAGACCATGCAGGCCCTCAAGGCCGGCGAGAGCGATTTCTCGAAGATCCCGTCGCTGTGGTGGCGGAAGGACGGGCACATCATGGCCCCTTCCGAGCACGAGGGCTTGCTGGTCGACCTCGACCAGGAGATGCCCGGCATCGCGTGGGACATGATGGATCCCCGCAACTACCGCTCCCACAACTGGCATTCCTTCGACC
>CAZZLX010000222.1:0-6421 GCA_964655235.1 uncultured Rhizobium sp. | reverse complement strand
GCACGGCCGGCGCGATGATATGGCTCGGCGGCTCGCGGCGGAGCTGGATGATGTACTCGCCGAGATCGGTCTCGACCGGCTCGATGCCGTTCTCTTCCAGGAAGTCGTTGAGCGCGATCTCCTCCGCGATCATCGACTTGCCCTTGGTGACGGTCTTGGCGTTCCGCTTGCGGCAGAGCTCGAGGATCGTCTGGCGGGCTTCCTCGGCGGTGCGGCACCAGTGCACGTGGCCGCCGGCCTCTTTCACCTTCCGCTCGAAGCGCTCGAGATAGAAGTCGAGGTTCTCGAGCACGTGGTTCTTGATCTCGCGGCCCTTCTCGCGGAGCTCCTCGAACTCGGGCAGCTTCTGGATCGCGGCAAGGCGGCGGGCCTGGAACCCGGTCTTCATCATGCCCAGAGCCTTCTGCAGGCCTGGGTCGACGATGGCCTTCTTGACGTTGTCCGTGAAGGCGTGGCTGGTCGCTTGCATCAGCGCTTCTCCGGCTCGCCGATCGGCGCCGCGTCGGTCATGCCGGCCAGAACCTCGGCGACATGGCGGACGCGCACCTCCGAACCCTGGCGCTGAAGCTTGCCGGCCATGTTCATCAGGCAGCCCATGTCGCCGGCGAGAAGCGTGTCGGCGCCCGTGGCCGTCACGTCGTCGGCCTTCTCCTTGGCCATGCGCTCGGAGATGTCGGGGTACTTGACGCAGAAGGTGCCGCCGAAGCCGCAGCAGATCTCAGCCGAGGGAAGTTCTCTCAACTCGAGGCCTTCGACGGTCGCCAGCAGCTTCCGGGGCTGGGCCTTCACCTTGAGCTCGCGCAGCCCAGAGCACGAGTCGTGGTAGGTGACGGTGCCGTCATAGGCGGCGTGCACCTGCTCCACCTCCATCACGTCGACCAGGAAGGAGACGAGCTCGTGCGTCTTGGCCGCGAGCGTCTTCGCCTTGGCCAGCATGTCCGGCTCGTCGGCGAACAGCGCGGGATAGTGCTCGTGGATCATACCGGCACAGCTCCCGGACGGCACCACGACGTAGTCGAAGCCGTGGAAGGCTTCGATGACGCCGCGCGCGATGTCGCGAGTGTCCTTGCGGTCGCCGGAATTGAAGGCCGGCTGGCCGCAGCAGGTCTGGGCTTCAGGAACCTCGACCCGGCAGCCCGCGTTTTCCAGGAGCTTGATCGCGGCGAAGCCGACCGAGGGGCGCATCAGGTCGACCAGGCAGGTGACGAAGAGGCCGACGCGCGGGAAAGCTGAAGGCATGGGAGATCGCGTCGTCCGAGTGTGTGCGGGAAGGGCTACAATGGCCGCCGGCCATCGATCAGATCAAGGGTCCTGAACGTGACGGCGGAATTCCTGCTCCTCGCCGTGGTCTCCACCGACGGGTTCATAGCCCGCCATCCGGGCGACCCGCCCTGGACCTGGGCGAGCCCCGAGGAGCAGGCGCGCTTTCGCGCCACAATGGCCCGCGTCTCCTGGTCGGTGATGGGTCGCGTCACCCACGAGACGGCGCTGCGCCCCGAGCGCAAGCGCATCGTCTTCACGAGCGGTGTCACCGGCGTCGCCTGGCTGACCACCAATCACCTGGGTTTCAACCCGGCCGGTGCCCGCTTCGACGAGGCGATGGAGCTTGCCAAGGTCGACGGCCAGGTCGCAATCCTCGGCGGCACCCGGGTGCACGACTACATGCTGGAGATCGGGCGGGTCGACGAGATCCGCCTCTCGATCGAGCCCGTATCCTTCGGTGAAGGATTGCCGCTGTTCACCGGGGTCCCGTGGGCCGGCGTCGAGACCCATCTCGCCACCCATGGCATGACGCGGGCGGGGTCGGACGAGATACTGAACGCGGCGGGGACGGTGGAGCGCGTCTGGCGGAAGCTGCCGGGCTAGTGCTTGGCGCCGCCGTGGCGGCCCGTGTACTGGCGCTCCAGGTAGGCGTCGAAGGCCGGATACTGGTCGGAGTCGAGATGGAAGAACTGCGCCGCCATCTCGCTCGGCGTCACGCGCACGACGACGGCGCCGCCCTCGATCACGATCTCGGCGTCGCCGTCACGAAGATGCAGGCGGAAACTGAATGAGCCGCCGACCTGGTGACCGACGGCATACGGCCGGATCAGCACGCCCGAGACGCTGACGTCGCAGACCTCGTAGCGAAGCCCGTCCACATCCATCCAGCCTTCGCTCGGCCGGATCCGTGGATCCATGCGCCTGTTGATGCCCTGATGCTCGGCCAATTGGGCCATCCCGGCTTCCTTCGCTGCTCTCAGCGCATCACACCACAGAAATATTTACAAATGGTTAGCGTTTGCCTTCGCGGCGGAGCGCCCATTTGAGCGAGGTGTTGCCGTCGAGGATGCCGGTCACGAGCACGTGTTGCGTGCGCTTCATCTCGCCTGGCCGGCCGAGATAGACGGCCTCGCCGAGGTCGAGGCGGCCGCCGGATATGCGCAGTCGGAAGCCGCTCCCGGACGGCAGGCGGAGCAGGACCGCTGCGGCGTTCTGGGCGAGCGAGACCTGGACCCGCGGGTGCAGGTGGAAGCGGAGCTGATAGGGCTTGCCGGCCCCGCCGGTGACGATGTCCTCGCCGCGCAGGTCCTCGCCGTCGGCCGAGAGATAGAGGCGCCGACGGTGCGTGGCGCCGAGCCGCTCGGCGTAGCCGTCATGGCTCGCCTCGAACCAGGTCTGGCCGTCGGCGTCCTCGCGCTTGACCTCGATGCCAAGGGGCGGGGCGTCAGCCTCGAGCCGCGCCGCGTTCGTGTCGTCGATCGCCAGCGTCGAATGGGCCGCGGTGGCGCGCTGCGCATTCACCCATTCGTCGGAAAGCAGGCCGGCGCCGCCGAGATTGACGATCAGGCGCTCGCGGCCGACCGACAGCTCGAACGAGAGGGGCCCCGCGTGTAGCTTGCCGTCGGTGGCCGGCCCGTGGCCGCAATCGACGAACAGCGAGGTGCGTCCGGCGTGCAGCCGCTCGATGCCGAAGTCGGGTGCGCCGACCGCGAGTCGCGAGCGGCTCTCCGACTGGTGAATCACCGCGTCGATCAAGGGGCCGGGCTCCTCGCTTGAGCCGTTGAACAGCGCGAGGCCGCCGTCTCCATGACGGAGATAGCGGAGCATCGCCGACATCGCCTCGATCGCCTGGGTCAGCGACGACGGCTGACCGATGCGCGCCAGCCGGAGCGCGTGGCGGATCTCGATCAGGTCGCGAAGGACCGTCAGATGGACCGATGGGCTACGCGAGGCATGGCCGCCGTCGACCAGGATCTGCTCAGCCAGGGCCCCATCGAGCCGGGTCAATGCCGGTTGGAGCAGCCCGTCGAGCCCGGTGAGACCCACTGAAGCGAGGAGAAGCCCTTTGATCGAAGCAATGCGGTCGGCGCCGGGGGCGGCGTCGTCCTGGACCCGCGCCAAGTGCCGGGCCTGGATCGCGAGGTCAGCCAGCACGCGCTCGCGGAAGTCATCATCAGCCGAGGCGCAGAAGAAGCCGTAGTGGCCGAGCCATGACGAGATGCGACGGCCGATGACGTCGGGCCGCCAGGCGAGCGTATCCCAGCGCTGATGGCGGTCGAGCCAGCGGCCGACCAGCTCGCGCGCCCGGCGGCGGCCGAGGTCGCCGCCGAGATCGCGGAGATCGGCAAGCCAGTCGAAGCCGTCGAGGGCGACACGCCATTCGTCGGACGCGTCATGGGGAGCCCAGCCGTGCTCGGGCAGCGTGAATGCACGACCGCCAAGAACGAGTTCGCCGTCTACCAGGGCACGGCCGCGCGCGGCGTCGCCGGGCCAGAGAGCCGCAAGTGGCGTCGCCACGTCGACCGGCCGTCGCGGCCGCATCGCCCAGCGATACAAAGGCGTGCGGTAGAGGAGACGCCGGAAGCCGCTGGCCTCGCCCATCGCCCTCAGCCGCGCAGTTTCGACAGATTCTCGGAATAGTTCGCCGGCCCGCCGGTGAAGGCGGCGGTGCCTGCTACCAGAACGTCGGCACCCGCGGCGACCGCTTGCCGCGCGGTCTCGGCGTTCACGCCGCCGTCGACTTCGAGGTCGATGTGCCGCTTCTGGCCGTCGATGCGCGCACGGACGGCGCGGATCTTCTCGACCTGGCTCTCGATGAAGCTCTGTCCGCCGAAGCCGGGGTTGACCGTCATCACCAGCACCAGGTCGATGTCGCCAAGCACGTAGTCGATCGCTTCCGGCGGCGTGCCCGGATTGAGCGCAACGCCGGCCTTCTTGCCGAGCGCGCGGATCGCCTGAAGCGTCCGGTGCAGATGCGGTCCCGACTCCGGATGCACGGTCAGGATGTCGGCGCCCGCGGCGGCGAAGGCCTCCAGGTACGGATCCACCGGCGTGATCATCAGGTGCACGTCGAACGTCTTCCTGGAATGCGGGCGCAGCGCTTTCACCACGTTCGGGCCGATGGTGAGATTCGGCACGAAGTGCCCGTCCATGACGTCGATGTGAATGTAGTCCGCGCCGGCAGCGTCGATCGCACGCACCTCCTCGCCGAGGCGCGAGAAGTCGGCCGACAGGATCGATGGGGCGAGGCGCAGAGCCATATCGGCTGTTTATAGGCGGCTTCGAAGCTTCCGCAAGCGCGGAGAAGATCGCCGCGGATACGAATCGATCGAGGGCGTCACCAGGCGGGGTCGATCGGCTGGACGATGCCTTCGGCGGCCTCGATCACCTCGCCCGCATCGAGGGCGAGATCCTCGCGCATGCGCCCGGTGACGATCTGAACCCCTGTCCTGAGCGCGCCGTGGGTGCCGACCGGTACGGCGAGTCCGGGCAGGCCGAGAGCGGGCGCAAGGAAGCTCACGCGCAGCGAGTCCAGGACCTTTTGCTGGCCGTCCCGGGTCAGGTCCTGATCCACCGGCGGCGGAAGGTCGCATGCCGTCGGCATGATGACTGCCACATAGCGCTGGAAGAACTCCTGCCAGCGGAACAAGCACAGGTCGCGCCGTGCATAGGCTTCGAGCACCGCATTGGGATCTTTCGGCGGCGGCGAGAGGTCGACCCAATGCCGCAGCGAGGTGACGGCGTTGGGCTCGGCGTATTTCTCGATGGTCGGGCCGAGCGTTCGGAACACGTCGCCCATGCCGGCCAAGTGCCAGATGCCGACGACCTCCTCGACGTCGGGCGGAAGCGCCTCCTCAACGACGTAGCCGGCCTCTGCCAGATGGCGGCCGGCACGCCGCACCGCTTCTGCCTGGGCCGGATGTGTGAACCCGCCCGGAATCGTCGGCGCGATCGCGATTTTGAGCGGGCGCGGGGGTGCCGGTCCGATCAGTGGCGCGTCGACCCAGCGCGTATCGCGCGGATCGCCCTTTGCCATGACCGAGAGGGCGAGGCGCGCGTCGCGCACGGAGCGGACATGCGGCCCCTGGGTCGCCATCAGCAGCGAGCCGATCGGCCGCGGCGCGGTTGCCGTTGGATTGAAGGCGGGAACCCGCCCGAGCCCGACGCGAAGTCCGACCACCCCGTTGCAGTAGGCCGGGATGCGGACCGAGCCGCCGATGTCGTTGCCATGGGCGATCGCGCCCATGCCGGTGGCGACTGCGGCGCCGGCGCCGCCGGAGGAGCCGCCGGGCGTGACGCCCTTGTCCAGCGGGTTGTAGGTGCGGCCGTGCAGGGCGTTGTCGGTGAAGGCGCGCATCGAGAAAGCGGGCGCGTTGGTGCGGCCGATGAAGATGGCGCCGGCGCTCCGGAGGTTGGCGACGACCGGTGCATCCTCGGCGGCGACCAGGTCCTTGAAGGCGGAGACGCCGTTGTCCGTCGGATGGCCCTTCTGGTCGGTGTTGATCTTGGTCGTGACCGGAACGCCGTGCAGCGGGCCCAGGCTCTCGCCGCGCCGCCGCGCCGCGTCGGCGGCATCGGCCTGGGCCAGCGCCTCGCGGTCCATGCGGCGGACAATGGCGTTGAGCTTCGGATTCACCGCATCGATGCGGGCGAGACAGGACATGACGGCCTCGCGTGCGGACACCCGGCCGAGGCGGATCAGGCGCGCGAGATCGGTGGCGTCGAGCTTCCAGAGATCCATTTCCGCCCAAGCTCCTGATGATGGCATCCGCGGGACGCATCAACGCTCAGGGGGAAGTTGGCGTCAAACCTTCCTGAGACGCGCCGCGAAGAACCCGTCCATGCCGCCCTTTTCCTTCCAGTGGGAGGGCAGGGTCCTCAGGAATCCGTCACGGATCATCTCCGCGGGGATCTCGTCGGCGGTCACCGGGACCGCGGTGACCGGCGCGCCGCTGCCCAGGAGTCGGGCGATTCGCGCCGGTCCTTCCTCGGGCTCCAGCGAACAGACGCAGTAGACGAGCAACCCGCCCGGCGGCAGCAGCCGCACGGCGTGGTCGAGCAGCCTGTCCTGGACCGCGCTGAGACGCTGCACGTCGGTGGTCGACTTCAGATGAACGACATCTGGATGGCGGCGGAGCGTCCCGGTCGCGGAGCACGG
>CAZZLX010000221.1:0-6423 GCA_964655235.1 uncultured Rhizobium sp. | reverse complement strand
GAAGCCGGTGACGACGCCGTCGCCGGGCACCCGCTGCTTGTCCATGCCGAAGTCGGTCGAGCGGTGCTCGACGAACATGTCCCATTCCTCGAAGGAACCGGGGTCGAACAGGAGATCGAGACGCTCACGGGCGGTCAGCTTGCCCTTGGCGTGCTGAGCCTCGATGCGGCGGGCGCCACCGCCTTCGCGCGCCTGGACGCGCTTCTCCTCGAGCCGGCGGAGGATGTCCTGCATCGCGCCCCTTCGTCTCTTATTTCAATGCCTTCGGGGATAGCATCAATGGCGGACCCGTGCCAGCGAGAGCAGCTTTTCCGCGGCGAGCATGTCGGCATGGACGGCGACCCGCCGATCGGCAGCCTCGTAATCCTCGCCCCAGCGCTCGATCTGGTAGTCCTCGTCGACGCGCGACAGGCGATGGGCCTCCTCGGCGGCGAGGCGTCCCTCGGCGACCGCGAAGGCGAGAACGATCGACCCACACGCGCCGGCCAAGGTCTGCAGCGCCACCAGGCCCAGGTCGTCGAGGCCTTCGACGCGCTTCCGGATCGCCGCCAGCGTCTCGGGGGGCTGATCGACCGGCATCACGCCGGAGGCCAGCACGAAGCGGGCACCGAGCGCGTCCGCCGCCCAGTCGAGCAGGGGCTGCCATTCCTTCTTCTGACGCTCGGCGAGCCGGACGGTTTCCTCGTCGCGGTGGCAGAGGAGGTCGGTCTCGGCAAAGGCGGCGAGATCGCGGACGATGCGCTCGCGCTCGACCGAGACGCGATCCAATGCGGTGGCAATGAACTGCGTCATCGGCATGGTGCGCGGATCCACCTTCTCGCCCTGCGCCTGCCATTCGGCCGCGACCGCCTCGGCGAGCGCCTTGGTCGGCGCGACGAAGGCGTGGCCGGCGGGCGTGCGCATCGGCTTGCCGTCGAGCGCGACGCCGTAGCCGCCGCCGGACTCGGTCACCGCCGCGGTGTTGAACTTCCGTCTCATCGCGCCTCGTCCAGCAGAAGCTCGGCCAGGTGGGCGTAAGTGTCGGCGATGGCGTGTGCTCCGGAGGCCACCAGCTCTTCGCGCGGGTGATAGCCCCAGACGACGCCGAGACCGCGTACGCCGGCGTTGGCCGCCATGCGCATGTCGAAGCTGGTGTCGCCGATCATCACCGTGTCCGCAGGATCCGCACCGGCGAAGGCCATCGCGTTCCTGAGCATCGTCGGATCGGGCTTGCCCGGCCCGTCGTCGGCCGTATGCAGCGAAAGAAAGCGTTCCAGCATGTCGTGGCGCGTCAACGTCGCGATCAGGCCACGGCGCCCCTTGCCGGTTGCGACCGCCAGCGTCCATCCGGCCTTCGCCAGATGCGCGAGCGTCTCGCGAGTCCCCTCGAACAGCGGCTCGTGTCGCTCGTGCTGAAACTGCGCCGAGCGGGAGATATCGCGATAGCCCTCTCGCAGGCGAAGGATGCCCGCCTCGTCGGCGTCGGGCGCGAGCAAGGCGATCGCGTCCATCAGCGGCATGCCGATGGTGCGGCGAATATCGTGAGCGGGCGGCGCCGGTCGGCCCACGGCGGCAAAGGCCTGGCTCATGATCGCCACGATCGCCGCCTGGCTGTCGACCAGCGTGCCGTCGCAATCGAAGACCGCGAGCTTGATCTTCCTCATTCGCGATCCGCGAACGGGTCGCGGTCCGGACGCGCATCGAAGCCGAAGTTGGCCCAGGTTGCCTTCATGTGCGAGGGCAACGGCGCCTCGACCTTCAGCATCTTGCCGTTGGGCCGGCGGAGCGCGATCGAGCGCGCATGGAGCTGGAGCTGCTTCGGCGCGTCGGCGATGTCGAGATGTGCGGTCTTACCGCCATATTTGCCATCGCCGAGGATCGGATGGCCGATCGCTTCCAGATGCGCGCGCAGCTGGTGCGTGCGACCAGTGATCGGCTTGAGCGCCAGCCAGGCGGCGACGCCCTTGATGTCCTCGACCACGGCGTAGTCTGTAATCGCCTTCTTGCCTTCGCGCTCGTCGACGACGACGCGCTCGCCGGCCTTGCCCGGCAGCTTGGCGAGCTTTAGGTCGATGGTGCCCTGGCGGATCTTCGGCACGCCGGCGACGACCGCCCAGTAGATCTTGTCGGTGTCACGGCCCTTGAAGGCATCTCCGAGCCAACGCGCCGCCTCGGCGGTCCGCGCCAGCACCAGCACGCCGGACGTATCGCGGTCGAGACGATGGACCAGGCGCGGCCGTTCTTTCGCATCGAACTTCAGCGCATCGAGCAGCCCGTCGAGATGCTTGTCGGTACCGGTACCGCCCTGGACCGCGAGGCCGGCCGGCTTGTCGATGACCAGCACGTCGGCGTCCTTGTGCAGCACACGGGCGCGCAGATCCTTGGCGTCGCGCTCGTCGACCTTGCGCTCGGCCGGCTTCGGCGCCGGCGTCAGGTCCATCGGCGGTATGCGGATCACCTGCCCTGCCTCGAGACGGTCGCTTGCCTTCACCCGCTTGCCGTCGACGCGGACCTGGCCGGTTCGCAGCAGCTTCTCCAGCCGCCCGTGGCCGAGCGTCGGGAAGTGCTTCTTGAACCAGCGGTCGAGGCGCTGATCGGCATCGTCGGACGCGATCGTGCGTTGCTCAACCGGCATGATCCAGGCCCCTCATGGCCGCGGCACCCCGAAGATCCATCCTTCCCGCCTCAGCGCATCCTTGTCATGGCGCGGGGCATCCCATACCCCGTCCTCCGCCGCAAGGGCCCTCAGGCCCGCTGCAGCGACAAGGGCGTCGGTGTCGTGGTCGGAAGGCGGCCTATCCTCGGCCTTCGGCGCGCGCGATCCCAGGGCCTTCAGCACGGCCGCCAGGTCACCCCAGTCGCGGACCTTCCTGTTGCCAGCCCCGACCCGGCGAAGGAAGAGGCGCGGATACATCTCGACCAGCGCCGAGCGCCCGGCGACGTCCTCGAACGGCCACGTCGCGGCATGGCCCCTGAGACGATGCAGTACGCGCATGCCGGCCAGCGCCCCCAGCCCCACCTGCTTGGCGCCGATCAGCTTGTAGGGGCTCTCAGGCGCGCCGAGGCCGGCGGCCCGGCAGGCCATCTCGGTCGGCCGGTGCGGCTCCACATAGCCCTCCGGCCGCTTGCCCGCCCGCCAGAAGTCGCCCGCGAAGCGCGGATCGAGCGCGAAGCCGCCACCCCAGAGATCGGCCGCCTCGCCGCCGACGCCGTCGATCAGGGCCCAGAGGTCGTGGACCGACGGATCGGCATGGGCGAAGTAACTGCCAGCGCGGCTGAAAGGCAGCGAAAAGGCGAAGTCGAACCCCACCAATGCCCGCTCCCGCCCGACCAGATCCGCGACCCAATCGCGCGCCTGCTGTCGGGTCCAGCGGCGGCCGTCCGGCGGCTGGACCAGGCGGGGAGCCCCCTTGCCGGGCGTGCAGACGGCGATCGCGATGCCGATGGCCTGCCGGGCGCCGGACCAGTCGAGGCCGACGAAGCGGGTGAAGCCCACCTAGAGCAGCGCCTTCATGATCCGCTCGCGCGTGAACGGCATGTCGTGGATGCGGACGCCGAGCGCATGCGCCACCGCATTGCCGATCGCCGCGGCGGTCGGGCCGCAGGTGCATTCGCCGATGCCGAGCGGCGGGTTGCCGTCGCCGTCGACGAGCTCGACCTCGATCTCCGGCACCTCGCCGAAGCGGAGGATCGGGTAGCTGTCCCAGTCGAGCGAGGCGATGCCGTAAGCATCGAAGCGGACCTGTTCCTTGAGCGTCCAGCTGATCGCCTGGACGATCCCGCCTTCGAGCTGGTTCCGCGCGCCGTCCGGATTCACGATCGTCCCCGTATCGGCGACGCACCAGACGCGATCGACGCGGACCCCCTCGTCCACCGTCACCGAGGCCGCGATGGCGGCATAGGCGGAACGGTTCTTGTACTTGGCGAAGCCGAGGCCGAGGCCTTTGCCCGTTCCAGACGGTCCGCGCGCGGCCCAGCCGCAGTTGCTGGCAAGGCGTTCCAGCAGGCGGCGTCCGCGCGGATCGGAAAGTATCGCCAGCCGATAGGCGAGCGGATCCTTGCCCGCGCGCGCGGCGAGGTCGTCGAGCATCGACTCGATCGCGAAGACGTTGGGCAAAGCGCCGAGTCCGCGCAATGCCGAGGTGCGAACCGGCGGATCCAGTGTCAGGTGATGCAGGATCCGATGCGTCGGCACATCATAGAGCGGAATGGCGTTGCGGGTCGCACCGCCGCCGCGCTCCGGCAGCGGGTCGGTCGGCTTCGACGGCGCCGGCGGATCGGCCAGCGCCTCGCGCGCGAGCAACGTGCCGCCGCTGCCCGGACGCTGCACATGCGTCGGGCTCCAGATCTCCGTCGTCCAGTCGGCCGGATATCCCATCTCGTCGAGATCGACATGCAGCGTGATCAGCATCGCCGGCCCGACCGGCTCGAAGCCGAACTCCTCCTCGCGCCGCCAGCGCACACGGATCCTCCGGCCGGGCCGCCGCAGGGAGATCACCGCCGCATCCATCGCCGCGTCGTCGGCGCCGTTATGGCCGTAGCAGCCGGCCCCATGCAGATGCTTCGCGGTTACGGATTCGATCGGAATCCCGAGCGCCGCTGCCACGTTCCGGCGCAACGGATGCATGCCCTGGCCATGCGAATAGATGGTCAGGCGGCCGTCGCGGTACTCGGCGAGCGCACAGCTGGGCGCCATCGACGCATGGGCGACATACGGGCGCGAGTAGGTGGCCTGAACGAGATTGCGCGGCGGCGTCGACGAGACCGGCGCGCCATAGAGCCGGTCTTCGCTCGACTGATCCTTGAGCCAGGACGCCTCCTGCATCTCGGGCGTGAGATGCCGGCGCTTGTTCCAGGTCGCATGCTGCATCGCCGCTGCGGATGCCGCCTCGACGACGCCCTCGTCCTTGCCGACGAAGGCGACGAAATTGGCGTCGCGGAGGATCTCGAAATCGCCCTTCGCCGCACGGCGGATCGCGGCCTCTTCAAGCGAAGCAAGCTCGGCGCCCCGATTGGGCTGGCGCAGCACGCGGGCATGCAGCGTGTCCGGCGCCAGGACGTCATGGATGAAGGCAGGCCCGCCGCCTACCTTCGCCGGCAGGTCGAGGCGCGGCATGTCCCGGCCGATGACGGCGTAGGCCGACGTCGCCTTCGGTGCGGTCGTCCCCTTCACGTTTTGCGAGAGGTCGATCTCGCCGGCGACGGTCCAGTAGTCCTGACCGGTCTCGGCGCCGTTCTGGAGGAAGCGGCCGTCGGCGACCGCGAGGTCGGACGGGCTGCAGTTCAGCCGGAGCGCCGCGCGCTCCAGCGCCTTGGCACGTATCTCGGCGCAGACGAGTTGGACGGAGCGGCCGCCGACCTCGATCGAGTGCGACGAGCTCGTGTAGAGCTCGTCCGGTCCTTCATCGGTATCGCCTGAGAGGACGACGATCCGATCATACGGCAGATCGAGCTCGTCGGCGGCAATCTGGCCGAGGGCCGTGACGATTCCCTGACCGATCTCGACCTTTCCGGTGGCGATGCGCACGCGACGGTCGGGAAGGAAGCGTATCCAGCGGTCGAGCCGCGGGTTGTCGACGAGGCTGGTCGGCAGCGGCGCGGTCACTTCTCGACCCGCATCGCGGCAGCGGCCCGCTCGACCGCCTTCAGGATGCGCGGCTGCGATCCGCAGCGGCAAAGATGCTTGTCCAGCGCGGCGGCGATCTCGGTCCGGCTCGGTCGCGGGTTGCGGTCGAGCAGCGCCTTGGCCGAGATCAGGATGCCGGAAAGGCAGTAGCCGCATTGCCCGGCCTGCTCGTCCAAGAAGGCCTGCTGCAGCGGATGAAGCTTACCGTCGGCACCCAATCCTTCGATGGTCGTGACGCTGCGTCCGGCGACGGTCGCCACGTCGCGGCTGCAAGCCTCCATCGGTTCGCCGTCGACCAGAACCATGCAGCTGCCGCACTGCTCGAGCCCGCAGCCGAAGCGCGTGCCGACCAGGCCCAGATGGTTGCGCAGCACCTCGAGCAGCGATGTCGCGCCGTCGACATCGACGGTCCGCGTCGCCCCGTTGACGGTGAAGGTGACGGTCACTCGCCCTGCTTCCGCTCGCGCAGCTTCGCCCAGTAGTCGAGGCGCTTCTTGATCTCGCGCTCGAAGCCGCGCTCGACCGGCGTGTAGAACTCGCGCCGGTTCATGCCGTCGGGGAAGTAGTTGCGGCCTGAGAACCCTTCCTCGGTGTCGTGGTCGTAGGCGTAGTCCTTGCCATATCCGAGGTTCTTCATGAGCTTGGTCGGCGCGTTCAGGATATGCATCGGCGGCATCAGAGAGCCGGTCTCCCTGGCCGAGCGCATCGCCGCCCCATAGGCCGTGTAGGCTGCGTTCGACTTCGGCGCCGTCGCCAGCTAGAGCACGGCCTGGGCGACCGCGCGCTCGCCCTCGGGCCACCCCAGGCGCCCGTAGACG
>CAZZLX010000220.1:0-6455 GCA_964655235.1 uncultured Rhizobium sp. | reverse complement strand
TTCCTTCTTGAAGCGCTCGGCGCCGTTGTAGGCCGCCTCGTTGAAGGATTTGTCGAACTTGCCGCCCATGTCGAAGATGACGGCGGGGTTGAAGTTCTGCGCCTGGGCGGAGAAGCCGAGGCCTGCGGCCATCAGGCCGGCCAGAGCGAGTTTACGGAACATCTTGGAAGCCTCCCACGGTGTAAGGACGGTTTGCCTCGTTACCCTGTCCTGGCGTCGAGGATAGCGCCCCCGCGGGGAGTTTCACAAACCCTTCACGCGCCGTTCCCGGTAGAACACATAGAGGCCGCTGGCGACGATCACCGCCGCCCCGAGGAGCGTCGGCGCATCGGGCACGTCGCCGAAGAAGACGTATCCCAACGCCGTGACCCAGATCAGCTGGGTATAGGCGTAGGGCGCCAGGGTCGACGCCTTCGCCATGGCGAAGGCATAGACGAGGCAGAGATGGCTCAGCGTGCCGCCGATGCCCATCAGCACCATCATGCTGAAGTCGAAGAGCGTCGGGGTCACCCAGATGAACGGCATCGGCAGTGCGCCCAGGGTGGCGCCGATCACGGTCGGGATCAGGAACGACCACTGGAAGCCGCTGAAGCCCGGCCGGACGACGATCAGCACGCCGATGAAGCCGACGCCGATCGCGGCCCAGCGGCGCGGCCCCACTTTCTCGCCGAGGAAGGGGATCGAGAGCGCGGTCAGGAACAGGGGCGAGATGAACCCGATCGCGGTCGCGGTCGTCAGCGGCACGTAGTAGACCGCGATCACGAAGAGCACGGTCGACGAGTAGAGCAGCACGCCGCGAACGACCTGGAGCTTCGGCCGCTGGCTCCGGACCGCGGTTGCCGGCTGCAGCCACGGCAGCACCAGGGCGATCGCGACCACGCTGAACGTGTAGCGGAACCACGCGACCTCGACCGCCGGATACCCGGCCGAGAGGTATTTCGAGATCGTGTCCTGGCCGGCGAAGCACGCGACCGCGCAGAGCATGATCGCGATCGCGACCATGGGCCGGTCGCCGGGTTTCCGGGAGGGATCGGGGAGGGTCATCGGCGGCCGCCACCATAGGGGGTTCGGACGGCGCCTCCAGCCCGATTCTCTTGGGGCGAGCGCGGCATTTTCGCTCGCCTCGGCGGGGCGCTGCCTGTATCCCTAAAGAGAGTGCAGGCTTTAATTCGGCTAAGGGGCCATGGCGCTAGGACGCTTTGAGCCGGATCGTCCCCGACGCTCGCTGCTGGGCCGCATCTTCAAACTGGTGCTGGTGCTCGCGGCCATGGGCGGGCTCGGCCTCTTCACCTTCCAGCTGGGCATCGAGGACGAGCGCGGCCGCCAGGGCCGGCTCGCCGACGAGACGATCAAGCTGGCCGAGGCGAACCAGCAGCTGACCGAGACCAACCAGGCGCTGCGCACCCAGCTCGGGTCGGCCCAGGGCAAGCTCAAGGACCTCGAAGGCGTGATCGGCTCCACGCCCCGGATCTCCGAGGCCGCCCGGATCCTGATGCCGACGATCGAGAAGAAGCTGGCCGAGGGCATGGAGCCCAGGCGCCTCGCCGACGCGCTGGCCGCGGTCGACAAGCCGCGCGACTGCGAGCAGCCGGAAACCAAGCGCTTCCTGGTCAAGACCCAGCTCACGTCCGACGGGCCCAACACCTCGGTCGGATTCTCGAACGGGATCGTCACCGTCTCGGGCCAGGGTGCCACGGCGAGGAACGCCGAGGGGCGCGCCGAGGCATGGTTCGAGCCGAACGAGCCGATCACTGTCCGCTTCACCCAGATCGGCGGCAAGTCGGTCGAGGCCTCGGGCAAGCTCCCGATCCACCATACGCTGGCGATCGGGCAGGCCGAGCATCGCTTCTCGGTGATGGCGTCGGCGCGCGGCTTCGTGCAGGTGACCTCGGAGCGCTGCAAGGTCCCGTAAGCCCGTTCGCTAACAATTTACAACGTATTACTCGATCAGCCGGGCGACTTGGACGACCCTTCGATCACTGTTCGGGGGACGGAAGTGAACGGCGACATCGGCCAGCAAGCCTCAGCTCATCCGCCGCACCGGATCTCGGTCCTCGTCGTCGAAGACGAGACCCTGATCCGGCTGCTGGCGATCGACAGTCTCAAGGACGCGGGCTTCGAGGCGATCGGCGCCGCGCATGCGGCGGAAGCGATCTCGATCCTCGAGAGCGACCAGCCCGTCGACTTCGTCTTCACCGACATCACGATGCCGGGATCGACCAACGGCATCGGGCTCGGTGCCTGGATCCGCGAGAACCGCCCGGAGTTGCCGATCGCCTTCACCTCGGGCGTCGCGCGATCGAGCATGCTGACCCTTGGCCTTCGCGAGAACGACGCATTCTTCGCCAAGCCGGTGCCGTTCGAGCAGCTGGAGCGCCACATCCGCATGACCGTCGTGCCGCAGGCGGCAGCGGTCGGCTAGTCGTCGCCGACGAGCCAGTTCCCGAGCAGGTGATCGGGCCGGAGGCGGCGGCGCGTCAGGCCTTCGTCCGCCAGCGCGCGGCAGAGCGGATTGACCATCGTGCCGAGCGATCCGGGACCGTAGACGGCCTCGGCGATCTCGCGATCGGAGATGCCCGGCCTGTCCCCGATCAGCTTCAGCGCGGTCTCGCGCGTGAAGTCCCCCCGCATTCCTGCCCCGTTCGGCTCTTATCGTGATGGCGCAAGCCTAGAGCCGAACCGAGTCAGGCATCGGTGATCATTCGGTAACGCGCTACCGTTTAGCTTCCGTTGAGGAATCGCGCGGCCTAGAGCGCGTCGAAGACCAGCAGCAGCGCCTCGCCGTCGACCCGCGCGCGATGGCGGCGGCCGGCGGAGACGATGGTCATCTGCTGCGTCGCGAGGCGGCGGCTCTCGTTCTCGACGTCGATCACGACCTCGCCCGCCAGAACGAGGAAGCCTTCGTCCGCCGCCTCGTGCACATGCCACTCGGCGGCCGTGTCGCGCATGCGGCGAACGCGGAAGGTCGACACATCGCTCTTGGCGACGACGAGGCTGGCCCAGGCGCCGCCGGCGTCGGGCAACGCGCGGGCGAGATCGACGACGCCGGCCGTGGCGTCCGCGGTCATGCCGCGGCCACCGTCCGCGCGAAAGGGCGCCGCACCTCGCCCCTGGCCAGCGCGAGCCAGCCCGGCGACAGCTCCTTGATCTGGAAGTGCCCCGGCGTCACCGGACCCGGGAGCTTCAGGCCCAGCGGATCGGCGGCGACGAAGCCGAAGGGCTCGTAGTAGTCGGGATCGCCCGAGACGAGGCAGAGGCCGTGGCCGGTCTTCGCCGCCTGCGCGAGGCCGTGGGCGACCAGCGCCTTGCCGATGCCCTTGCCCCGGAGATGCGGCTCGACGGCGAGCGGCCCGAGCAGCACGCCGCCGATGCCGCGATCCATCTCGACCTGCCAGAAGCGGATGCTGCCGACGAAGGCGCCGGCCTGCCGCGCGACGAAGGAGAGCCCCGGGGCCGGCGCGCCGACCCTGAGCTTGTAGACCGTGCGCTCGAGCCGGTTGGCCCCGAAGGCATGGTCCATGAGGGTCTCGATCGCGGGGGCATCGTCGGCCCGCTCGGGCTGGAGAGTGAACATGGGCGTCTTGAGTCCGTTTCATGACGAGTGACAAGGGAGCCGGCTGACGCGGCATCCGTCTCGCATGCGGACTTCGGACGACTGGAATTGAAGAGAGCCGAAGAGCCTTGAGCGAAGACGCAAGACGCCGCGCGCTAGTGAGCGCGTGGCCTTATCGTCGTCGTGAAACTGTCCTCAAGAGGCTCATAGCGGCAGGCAATCTGCGGCTAGCGCTCGGAGATTGCAAGCGGATTCTGGGGCGGCAGCGGTTGTCCGCCCCGCCTCGCCTCGATATATTCTCAAGTATATATCGGAGGGTGGATGCTCGGCGCCTTCGGCTGTCGCTATTTCCGGCGCGCGTTCGGCTGGTGCGTGCCGATCGGCGGCCTCGCCGGCCTGATCGGGCTCGGCGGCGGCGAGTTCCGGCTGCCGGTGCTGATGCACGTCATCGGCTTCGATGCGAGGTCGGCGGTGCCGGTCAACCTGATGGTCAGCCTCGTCACCCTCGCCTTCGCGCTCGTCGCGCGCAGCCCAATGATGTCGCCGTTCGACGTGATCGCCTTCTGGCCGGCCGTGCTCGGTCTCGTCGCCGGCGGCATGGTCAGCGCCTTCTGGGGTGCCGGGCTCGTCCGCGCGCTTTCCGGCCCGCGCCTCATCCAGATCATCGCGATCCTTCTCGGGGCGCTCAGCGCCTTGCTGCTGGCCGAGGCGGTCTGGCCGTTCCAGGGCGACGGGCTGATCCCGGCCGACACGACCCTCGCGCTCGCAATCGGCGTCGCGCTCGGCCTCGGCATCGGGCTGGTCTCCAGCCTGCTCGGGGTCGCCGGCGGCGAGCTGCTGATCCCGACGATGATGTTCGTCTTCGGCGCCGACATCAGGACCGCGGGCACGGCCAGCATCCTGATCTCGCTCTGCCTGATCTCGACCGGCCTCCTGCGCCACTGGCATCTCGGCACGCTGCCGATGGGACGCGGCGCGCAGCGCATGGTGACAGCGATGAGCGGCGGGTCGGTGATCGGTGCCGGCCTCGGCGCCTTGGCGGTGACGATGGCGCCGGTCGGCGCGTTGAAGCTGCTGCTGGGTATGGTTCTGATCGCCGCCGCAGCCAAGACGATGTTCGGCGATCACACGTCCAAGAAGCGCTCCAGGCCGTAGGGCGCCAGCAGCGGATCGCGGCGTCCTTCGAGGATCTCTTGCGTGACGAAGCGGCCGACGGCGGGCGCCAGCGTCACGCCCGAATGCATGACCGCGACGTAGAGCCCCTCGATGTCGCCGGCGCGGCCGATCGCGGGATAGCCGTCCTTGGGGATCGGCCGATAGCCGACCGTGTGGTTCTCCAGGGCGAGATCAGCGCCGGAGCGGATCAGGGCGCGCACCTGCTCGAACAAGGCCGCCGCCGGCCCCCTCGGGTCGTCGATGTCGGCATCGTCGATGTCGCCGACGGCAAGGAGGCGCCCGTCGGCGGTCTGGCGCAGCTCCATCTCGGGCGAGACCAGCAGCCCGTTGAGCAGGCGCGCCTTCGGCCGGCTGCGGACGAGCAACGCCGGCGAGCGGCGCATCGGCAGCGTGATGCCGGCGGAGGCCAGCACCTGCGGCGTGCCGGTGCCGGCGGCGACCACGATTTCATCCGCGTCGATGACGCCATCGGATGTGCGGACCCCGACGACGCAGTCGCCGGTAATTTCGAGGCGTTCGACACGCGCATTCATGAAGGTGGCGCCGAGACGGCGCGCATCGGCGAGGAAGGCGAGCGCCGCCGCGACCGGCTCGGCCGCGCCTTCGCCCGGCATATGCAGCGCCAGTTCCGGCGAGGCCGCGAGCTCGGGCTCAAGGCGCCTGATCTCGGCCAGGCCGACGCGACGGAGATCGTAGCCCCAGGCGACGCGCTCGGCGGCGAAGGCGTCGAGGTCCTTCGTCGGTCGGTTCCAGATCAGGCTGCCGCTCCAGGCGACCGGCAGGCCAAGCACCTCGCGTTCGGCGCGGCGCCATTCCTCCATGCTGCGATGGCGGAGGCGGAAATAGGCTTCCGGGTTGCCGGAGGCGGCATTGATCCAGGCCCAGGAGTTGCGCGTGGAGACGCCGCCGGCTTCACCCGCCTCGACCACGCTGACGCGTGCGCCTGACGCCGCGAGACAGCGCGCGATCGAGGCGCCGACGATGCCGGCGCCGACGACGAGGACGCGCTTCGCGCTCACGATCGTCCTTAGTTCGTCAGCGGCCCGCTGAAGCTCTCGGGCGCCGGGTCGATCACGCGGCGCTGGCGGTCGCCGATCTCGATGATCGCGTAGCCGCGCTCGCTGCGCCCGTCGGGCAGGAAGCGGAAGAGGCCGTCGACGCCGGCGAAGCCGGTCGCCTGGGTCAGCGCGGTTCGGCTGAAGTCGGCGCGGTCGTCGATCTTCGCCAGTACGGCGGCGAGCGCGACCATGTCGTAGGCCAGCGTCGCCAGGCGCGGCGGCTTCCGCTGATAGGTCTTCTCGTAGTTGGCCTCGAAGTCGGCGCGCATCTCGGGCGCCGGGGCGACGAACCAGGCGCCGCGGAGGCTGGGCTCGACCGCCAGCGCCGGGTCGTCCCACAGCACGGTGCCGAGCAGTCGCACGCTCTTGGGCTCGATGTCGTATCCGGCGAGGATCGGCGCCATCATCTTCAGGCGGTCGCCGCCTTCCGGCAGCAGCAGCGTGTCGAAGCCGATGTCGCCGAGGCCCTGCTGACCTTCGAGGCGACGCAGCGCCTGGCGCGACACCTCGTCGGTCTTGCCCTCGTACTGCTTCTTCTCGTTCGCCAGCGCCGCCGACCGGCGCTCGAAATCGGCGAAGCGCCGGAGCGCGGGACCGAGATCGCCCGAGGCCGCGTCGTAGGTCTCGACCCGCGCCACCTGGGCGCGGGCGGTGGCCACGGCCTTCCT
>CAZZLX010000219.1:0-6490 GCA_964655235.1 uncultured Rhizobium sp. | reverse complement strand
ACTCGTGGATGGTGGTGCCGACCATGCGGATCGCGTGGTCATAGGAGAAGCGGTGCCCCTTCGGCATTAGCACCTTGTTGCGCATGCCTTCGGTGTAGGGGAGGCGCGAGATGCGCTCGGGATCGTTGCCGGCGACGGCGCCGGCGGTGCCGAGGCAGACCGCGGCGGCGCTACCCGGCGTGACGATGCCGAATTCGCACCCCATCAGTTCGCCGATGCGCTTTCCGGCTTCTTCCATGAGCTCGTAGATGTTCACGAACTGCGCGCCGGCGCGCTGCATCGCCGCCTTCACCTCGGGCCGCATGAGGCTGCCGCCGTGGATCGTCCGCACCGAGGCGCAGTTGATGAACGGGCGGACGTTGAGGCGGAGATAGGGGTTGTCGTTCGCGCGGGAGGAGGACGCGTCGGTCATCGGTCGTTCAGCCTTTCTGGAAAACTTCAGCTCGCGTAGTCGGGCTCTTCCTTGTCGAGGATTCGCCGCCAGGCATCGAGGTGCATGCGCGAATCCCAACGGTCGCCTATGCGACCGGAATAGCGCTTGCGCATGTGGTCGGGGAAGGTGCGGAGCTTGCGGCCCGTCTGCATCGCGGTGATCTGGTACATCGCGGTGCGCTCGGCGCCGTGCAGCTCGTCGAACGCCTCCTCGATCGTGGGCCCGACGACGGTGACGCCGTGATGCGGCATCAAGAGGATCGTCTTGTCGCCGAGGACGCGGGCGTAGCGGTCGCCTTCCTCGGGCGTGATCGCGTCGTTGGTCTCTTCGTCATAGGCGATGCGGTCGTTGAGGACCAGGTTGTTGAAGTGCGACAGCTCCAGCCGTCCGTCCTCGATCATCGACAGCGCGGTCAGGTATTGCGGATGCACGTGCAGCAGCGCCACCGCCTTCGGATTGGCGAGGTGGATGCGGGCATGGATGCAGAAGGCGACCTTGCGCAGCTCTCCGGCGCCGCGGACGACGTTGCCGTCGAGATCGCAGACGATGAGGTTGGAGGCGGTGATCTCCTGGAACAGGAGGCCGCGAGGGTTGATCAGGAACTGCGGCTTGTCGGGGCTGCCCGGCAGCATGACCGAATGGTGGTTGCCGATCTGCTCGTTCCAGTCGAGCCGTGCGTGCACGCGAAAGACCGCGGCGAGGTCGGTGCGGAGCTTCCATTCCGCCTCCTCCTGGGCCGAGGTCGAGCGGGCGCGAATGGGGATTGCGGTCATGGAGAGCGCTCCGGGCGGGAAGGCTCGAAGCTTGCCATGGCGCGACTGGTATTTCCAACAGGAAAGCTGGTTTCGAGGGATGGTCCGCGACCCTCTGGCGCGGTCCCTGGGCGCGCTATGATGAGGGCATGAAGGACATCCTCGCCCTGATCTCGCCGGGCAAGCCGTTCCTGCCCGACACGCTCAACGCCATGCAGATCGGCCACGCGACGGCGATGCGCCACCTATGGCTGACCGCCGTCGTCTCGCTGTTCGCCAGGCGAGGCACCGGGATCCGCATCCTCGAGGTCGGATCATGGATGGGGAACTCGGTGCTGACCTGGGGGGCCGCGATCGACCGGTTCATCCCCGGCTCGGGCGAGATCCTCTGCGTCGACACGTGGGCGCCCTACCTGGCTGCCGACGACGTCAACTTCGACGGCGCCTACAAGGTCATGGACAAGGCGGCATCGAGCGAGCTTGCCTATTCGGTGTTCCGCCACAACGCCTCGTGCGTATCGAAGAAGACCAGGGTCGACCACGTGCGTGGCGAGTCGAAGCACGTCCTGCCGATGCTGCGCGACCGAGCCTTCGACATCGTCTACGTCGATGGATCGCACTACTACGCCGACGTCGTCGCTGACCTGACCGAGGGAAAGCGGCTGGTCGCCGACGGCGGGCTTCTCTGCGGCGACGATCTCGAGCTCCAGATGGCGGAAGTCGATGAAGGCCACCTCCGCGCCAATCTCGACCGCGACGCCGTCGTCGATCCGCAGGCTCGCGCGCCCTATCACCCCGGCGTGACGCTCGCGGTCGCCGAGGTGATGGGACCGGTCTCGTCGTATACCGGGTTCTGGGCGATGCGGCGCGAAGGGGAGGCTTTCGTCCCGGTCGACCTCGCGGGCGCTTCGCCGTTCCTGCCGGGGCATTTCGGCGAGGAGTACAGGAAGACCGTGCTTGAATGGGCGAAGAGCAGCGGCTTCTTCCAGAAGCAGGGTTGAGGCGCATATGAGCCAGCCTTTCGTCTTCGATGAACCGCCGCCGCCCGCCCGCGGGACGGAAGCCAAGCTGCAGGCCCTCTACCGTGCCGACGAGAGCCAGGTGGTCGAGGCGCTGCTGAACGAAGCGGCGCTGACGCCGGAGCAGATGCGCCAGGTGACGCAGGCGGCACGGGCGCTGGTGCAGGAGGTACGCAAGCGCAGGACCTCTGGCGGGCTCGACGCCTTCCTCCACGAATACGCGCTCTCCAGCCGCGAAGGCGTCGTGCTGATGTGCCTCGCGGAGGCACTGCTGCGCATTCCCGATGCCGAGACCGCGGACCGTTTGATCCGTGACAAGATCGGCGGCGCCAATTGGGAAAGCCATCTCGGCGAATCCGACTCGCTGTTCGTCAACGCATCGACCTGGGCGCTGATGCTCACCGGACGCGTCATGGGCCTCGGCCACGACGACGAGGATCGCGACTGGACCAACGTGCTCCGCCGCATTGTCCGCCGCTCGGGCGAGCCGGTGATCCGCCAGGCGGTGACCCAGGCGATGCGGATCCTCGGAAGACAGTTTGTCATGGGGCGAAACATCGGCGAGGCGCTGGAACGTGCCGAGTCGATGGAATCACGCGGCTACCGCTACTCCTACGACATGCTGGGCGAGGCGGCGCGCACCCAGGCCGATGCCGACCGCTACCTGGCGTCGTACCAGGCGGCGATCGCGGCGATCGGCAAGGCGGCGAAGGGCAGGGGGCCGATCGCGAGCCCCGGCATCTCGGTCAAGCTGTCGGCAATCCATCCGCGCTACGAGCATGGCAAGCGCCGGCGGGTGATGGCCGAGCTGGTGCCGCGCCTGGTCGCGCTCGCGGAAGCAGCGGCGAAGCACGGTATCGGCTTCACCGTCGATGCCGAGGAGGCCGATAGGCTCGAGCTCTCGCTCGACATCATCGCCGCGGTCTCGGCGGCGCCGTCGCTCAAGGGCTGGGACGGATTCGGCCTTGCGGTGCAGGCCTATCAGAAGCGCGCGTCCGCGGTTGTCGACCGCTTGCAGGAGATCGCGCGCGACTCCCGCCGTCGGCTGATGGTGAGGCTGGTCAAGGGCGCCTACTGGGACTCTGAGGTGAAGCGCGCGCAGGAGCGCGGGCTGGGTTATCCGGTCTTCACCCGGAAGGTCTCGACCGACGTCTCGTATCTCGCCGTCGCCAAGCGGCTGCTGGCGGCGCCCGATGCGTTCTATCCGCAATTCGCCACCCACAACGCGCATACGCTGGCGGCGATCCGCGTGCTCGCCGGCAACCAACCCTTCGAGTTCCAGCGCCTGCACGGCATGGGCGAAGCGCTCTACGAGCAGGTGATCGCCCAGGTGCCGTGCCGCGTCTACGCGCCGGTCGGCACGCACGAGGACCTGCTCGCCTATCTGGTACGGCGTCTGCTCGAGAACGGCGCCAATACGTCGTTCGTCAACCGCATCGTCGACGAGTCACTGCCGATCGAGGAGATCGTCGCCGATCCGGTGTCGCGGCTGCGCAGCCTCGCGGCCAAGCCGCATCCGCGCATCCCGCATCCGCTGGATCTCTACCGGCCGGAGCGCGCGAACTCGCGCGGCATCGATCTCTCCGACGATCCCTCTCTGCTCGATCTTGCCCAAGCGATGGAGAAGGCCGCCGCATCGCCGTGGCGCGCGGAGCCGCTGGTCGGCGGCCGGCCTGTTGCGGGCAGCGATCGTCCCGGCTTCGATCCCTCGGACACGAGCCGCAAGGTCAGCAGCATCGTCGAAGCCGACGACGCGACGATCGAGCGAGCCCTGGCCGCGGCATCCGCCGTGGCGCATGAGTGGGACGCGACGCCGGCCGAGCACCGGGCTCTGGCGCTCGAACGCCTCGCCTCGCTCTACGAGACGCACATGCCGGCACTGATGGCGCTTTGCGTGCGCGAGGCAGGCAAGACGCTGCCCGATGCGGTCGCCGAGGTGCGCGAAGCGGTCGACTTCTGCCGCTACTACGCCTCGCGCGCGCGGGCCGACTTCGCCAAGCCCATCGACCTGCCCGGGCCGACCGGCGAAAGGAATCGGCTCGAGCTGCACGCACGCGGCGTCTTCGCCTGCATCAGCCCGTGGAACTTCTCGCTCGCGATCTTCACCGGCCAGATCACCGCGGCGCTCGCGTCCGGCAACGCGGTGATCGCGAAGCCGGCCGAGCAGACGCCGGCGATCGCATCATATGCGGTGCGGCTTATGCACGAGGCCGGCATTCCGGGCGACGTGATTCATCTGCTGCCGGGTGACGGCAGGGTCGGCGCTAGGCTGGTCGAGGACGCGCGCATTTCCGGCATCGCCTTCACCGGCGGCACCGACACCGCACGCAAGATCGCGAAGGTGCTGGCCGACCGAGACGGCCCGATCATCCCGTTCATCGCCGAGACTGGCGGCCAGAATGCGATGATCGTCGATTCGTCCGCGCTGCCCGAGCAGGTGGTGCAGGACGCGATCACCTCTGCGTTCCAGAGCGCCGGCCAGCGCTGCTCGGCACTCCGCGTTCTCTTCCTGCAGGACGAGGTCGCGGACGGGACGCTGGCCATGCTCGCCGGCGCGATGAAGGAGCTGACCGTCGGTGATCCTGGGCTGCTCTCGACCGACATCGGGCCGGTGATCGACCGGGATGCGCTCGAGATGCTGGACCGGCATGCGACCAGGATGGCGCGCGAAGGCGCGGTGATCGCTCGCGCTCCGGTCGGCGTTGAGAACGGGAAAGGCACCTTCTTCGCACCCATGGCCGTCGAGATCGATTCGATCAAGCGCCTGCCTGGCGAGGTCTTTGGTCCGATCCTGCACGTGGTCCGCTATCGCGCGCGCGACCTGGATCGGGTCCTGGCGGAGATCCGCGGCACGGGCTTCGGCCTGACCCTCGGCGTCCACAGCCGGATCGACGGCACGGTCGAGCGGGTGATCCGCGGAATCGGCGTCGGCAACACTTACGTGAACCGGAACATGATCGGCGCCGTGGTCGGCGTCCAACCCTTTGGCGGCGAGGGTCTTTCGGGCACGGGGCCGAAGGCGGGAGGGCCCTTCTACTTGCATCGTTTCGCGACAGAACGCACAATATCGGTCGACACGACAGCAGCGGGCGGGAACGCCTCGCTGCTGTCTTTGTCTGAGTAGTACCAATTTCGTAAGCGAGGAGACGTGCGATGGCTCGGCCGGCGGTGTTCATTGACGGGGAGGCGGGAACGACCGGATTGCAGATCCAGGCGCGCCTGCGAGGCCGTCCGGACATCGAGCTGGTCAGCATCGATCACGAGAAGCGGAAGGACCCGGCCGAGCGCAAGCGGATGCTGAACGCCGCTGACCTGGCGATCCTCTGTCTCCCCGACGATGCCGCCCGCGAGGCGGTGTCGCTGATCGACAACCCGAACACGCGCGTGATCGACGCCTCGACCGCGCATCGCGTGAACCCGGACTGGGCCTACGGCTTTCCGGAAATGATCGCGGGCCAGGCCGAGAAGGTCGCGGCCTCGAAGCGCGTATCCAATCCCGGCTGCTATCCGACCGGCGCGGTCGCGCTGATCCGGCCGCTGGTCGATGCCGGCGTCATGTCGGCCGACCATCCGGTGACGGTGAACGCGATCTCGGGCTACTCGGGCGCGGGCAAGTCGCTGATCGACGTCTACGAAGGCCGCTCGACCGCGAAGCCGAAGGACGTCTATCTGGCCTACGGCCTGGAGCTCAAGCACAAGCACCTGCCGGAGATGAAGGTCTACGGCAAGCTCTCGGGCGTGCCGGTGTTCCAGCCGTCGTATGCCGCCTTCGCGCAAGGGATGCTGGTCAACGTGCCGCTGCATCTGCGCACGCTGGCGAAGTCGGCGTCGGGCAAGGATCTGCATGCGATCCTGGCCGAGCGCTATGCCGGCCAGCGGTTCGTGCACGTGATGCCGCTCGGAAGCTCGACCGCGGGCGTCGCCCCGGACGCGCTCAACGGCACCAACATGATGGAGCTGTTCGTGTTCGAGAACGAGGCGAACGGCCAGGCGCTGCTCACCGCGCGCCTCGACAATCTCGGCAAGGGCGCGTCCGGCGCCTGCGTTCAGAACATGGACCTGATGCTGGGCCTGAAGCAGACCGACGCGGCGCTGCCGATCGCCGCGGAGTAGCAGGCTTCATCAATCCAAGGTGACGTCGATGCCGCCGCGATTCGTCGCGGCGGCATCTTTCTTTCGGGGACTCGCGTGACGCCAGAAGCTCAAGCCCAACGGAACATCCGCCTGCTGACGGTCGCCCAGGCGCTGGGCGGCGCCGGCCCGCCGATCATCATCTCGCTGGGCGG